>JACPRK010000039.1 GCA_016190005.1 Candidatus Wallbacteria bacterium
CGCATGCGCCGCCACAAAAAAAAGTAAAAAGTGTAAAAGTAAAAAGTCAAAAGGGAAAGGCAGCGAGTGACTGATCCCTGTCTCCTGACTCCTGATCCCTGACTCCTGATCCCTGACTCCTGATCCCTGACCCCTCAAGCCTCGAGCCCCAAGCCTATCGATAGTTCACGAACTGCAGCTCCAAGCCGAGGTCCTGGGCGCGGAGGGTGGTGATGACCTTCTGGAGCTCGTCCTTGCTCTTGGAGCTGACCCGGACCTGCTGGTCCTGGATCTGGGCCTGGACCTTGATCTTGAGGTCCTTGACGAGTTTGACGATCTCCTTGGCCTTCTCCATCGGGATGCCCATCTGAAGGGCCACGTCCTGGCGCTGGGAGCCCTTGCTGCCTTCGACGACCTTGCCCCAGGTGAGCGCCTTGAGACTCACCTTCCGCCGGATCAGCTTCTCCTTGACGACCTCGGCCAGCGAGTTCAATCGCATCTCGCTGTCGGCGTGGAGGGCCAGCGTCGCCTTGTCCTTGTCGAAGTCGACGCGGGCGCTGCTTCCTCGGAAGTCATAGCGGGTCTGGACTTCCTTGTTGATGATGTTCACCGCGTTGGCGACTTCCGCCAGGTCCACGCGGGAGACGATGTCGAACGAGCTGTCGCTGGCCATGGAGCTATCCTGCCTTCCGGGCGCGCCTGCCGGCGCTCCGGCGGCACTCTATCACGGCGTGGCCGCGGAGTGCCGCCGGGACCCGGCCGAGCTCACTTCTGGCCGGTCGTGTCCTTCGTGATGAGGATGGGCGAGTTCTCGCGCGTGCCGGCGGGGACGGGGAAGGTGAGCGGGGAGCCGGGTCCGTAGGGCGTGATGGCGATCATGCCGCGCAAGCGGACGTTGATGCGGATGGCGGTCGGGCCCGACGTGAGGACGCTGATGGGGGCCGAGGGAGCGCTGGACGACTTGACCGTGGCGGCGGCCGACGTCGTCGTGTTGCTCTTGAGGATGCTGGTCGTCGCAGCGGAGGTGCTGAGGGCCGAGCCGGATGCCGAGGCTGTGCTCACGGGCGCGGCGGGGCGCGATGCGGACGTGGTGGAGGGCGCGGCGGGGGCCGAGAGGTTGACGGTGGTCTGGGCGGCGGGCGGGTTCTGGACCACGGTGGTCTTCTTTCCGCAGCCGGTGCTGGCGAGGCTTCCGATGGTGAGCAGCGCGATCAGCAGGAGCGAGGTGTTGTTGGACTTCATGAGGTGCTCTCCCTTCTCGTCGAACCTGTGGCCCGGTCGCCGGGCGCGACACCCTAGGCAGGGGGCGTGCCAGTTCGGCACAAGGCGGCGTCATGCGGCGTCATGACTGGTTCCATGGCATGACGCCGGCACGGCGCCCGGTTCGGCCGGCCTGTACCCGTCCAGATTCTGGCCACCAAGGTCTCCGGAATCTGGCCATCCGGTTCGCCGCCGCGTAACCGCCTTCTATCCGGAACCACCCCGGATGCGTCTCCATCACTTGCGAGACGGACTTCGACGGGCAATCCCTCTCTTCTGGCACGGCGCGTGCCTAGGGAGGGCCACCACCAACAGGGATGAGTGAGGAGGTACGCGTGAAGACTAGAGCAGCCAGGGCAGCCCTCTGGATCGCCTTGATCGCCACCACCGCGGTCGACTTCGGCTGCAAGGCCGAGGATGCCCAGAAGGTCCAGCAGGCGCTCGGCGTCGCCCAGCAGGTCACCCAGATGGCGACGAGCCTGCAGCGCGGCGGCAACCAGACCGGGCCCGCGGCGCCACTCAACACGTTCAACGGCAACGGCAGCGCGCTCACCAACGGTTCGCCGACCCTGACCCGCGACGACCAGACCGCGGCCAACGGCGCCAATCGGAACGGTCCGGCCGCACCCGACACGAGCGGCGGCACGACCACCAGCGCCAAGGGCAAGCAGATCGCCGACGTCGCCGGCACCTACGTCAACCGCGACTTCCAGTACGACCCCGCCACCAACGGCGGCCGCAAGGGCTGCGCGCAGGTCGTCAGCACCATCCTGCAGGAAGCCGGCGCCATGTCCGGCGTGCGGCTGGGGGTGCTGGACGTGCTGAGCGACCTTCGCGGCCGCGGATGGGGCGACGTCCAGCCGCCGCCCTGGGCCGACGGCGACGTGGTCACCTGGGCCACCTACGACCGGGACGGGGACGGTAGTATCGACCCCGACACCCACATCGGCATCGTCCGCATCATCGACGGCGTCCCGTACGCGGTCAACAACTCGAGCAGCCAGCGGATGCCCGTTCAGCGGGAGCTGGCCTCGTTGCCCTGGAGGACTTCGCATGTGCTTCGCCAGAGCTAAAATGATTCAAACGGTCTTTCTACTCCTCTTTATGGCCGCCTTCAGGGTCGACGCGGGCGAACTCGCCATCGCTTGGGGCGAGGAAGGCGTCGGTTACTACAACGCTTCCGTGCCCGGGTTCGCCGAGTCCTTCGCCGAGGGACCCAACGCGATCGCCCCCGGCGAGGCCGGACAGCTGCTGATCGCCGACACGCAGGGCGACTGCGTGCTGGTGGTCGACGAGTCGGGGAAGATCCTCGCTCGTCACGGGGCCAAGGACCGCGCGGGGCTGGCGCTGGTGACCGCGGTGGCGTGCTACGGCAAGGGCGAGATCCTCGCTGGGAAAATGCGCTCGGGGGATATCGTCCGCATCGACGCCGCGGGCAAGCAACACGCCTTCTACAGCTCGCCGCCCAAGGGGCCTCGGCGCATCGGCCAGCTCCAGTCGCTGGCTTCCGACTCCTCGGGCCGGGTGTTCGCAGGCGATGTCGCGGGTCAGCGCATCCTTGTGCTGTCGGAGCGAGGCGAATTGCTGGAAGAGGTCGAGTGGGGCCTGACGGGGTTCGCCGTCACATCGGACGGGACGCTCCTGCGGCTCAAGCGGCGCGACGGCGGCAACTATGCTTTGATCGCACGTTCAGCCGCCGGCGCGGATAGCGAGCGATTCGTCCTGCCGGCCGCCGGCGACGGCGCGATCCTGTCGAGCCCACGCCTGCTGGGCGTCGACGCCGCGGGAAACGTCTTCCTGCGGCATGCCGATCCGAAGCGGCCTGGCGTGCTGATGGCGCGTCGGTACTCGGCCGACGGAACGACCTTCCAGGAGCTCGGCGAAGTTGCGGCATGCGGCGGCGAGGACGTCTTTGCGCTCACGCCCCAGGGTCGCCTCTTCGCGATGGAGTACGACGCCGAAAAAGCCCCGGCCGGCGAGGTGACCGTGCGGGAGCTCGTCGCTGCAACGAAGTAGACGGAGCTCGCCAGTAAATATTCGGGCTGAGCCCCTCGACAGGCTCGGGACGAGCGGTTGGGGCCACTTCTTCGCAGTCGCCTAGCTTGCTCCGCCGGGCGGCTTGAGGCCGTAGCGGCGGATGCGGTCGAAGAGCGTCGTGTGGGAGATTCCCAGGGCACGAGCGGCCTGCCGGCGATTCCACCCGGCGGCGTTCAGTGCCTTTTCGATGACGGCGCGCTCGGCGTCCTCCAGCGTGGAGGGCGTCGGCGCGCCGCCTGGCTTCTGGAACACGCCGGATGCCGAGGGAGCCCCCATGCTGCCGGCCTGACGGACGTGCTGGCCCGTGATCGGCTGACCGACGGAGAGGACCGTGGCGGCCTCCATCACGTTGCGAAGCTCGCGCACGTTGCCGGGCCAGTCATGGGTCGAAAGCTGGTCGAGTGCGTCCTGCGTCAGCTCTCCGGCCTCGATGGCGTGGCGGCGGGCGCACTGGCGCACGAAGTGGTCAGCCAGGAGCGGGATGTCTTCGCGGCGGTCGCGCAACGGCGGCAACCGGACCGTCACGCAGGCCAGCCGGAAGTAGAGGTCCCGGCGGAAGCGTCCCTCCTCGCAGAACTGCTGGAGGTCGCGGTTGGTCGCAGCGACGATGCGAAAGTCGACCGGGACGGCCGCCTGCGAGCCGATGCGCGTGATCTCGCGCGCCTCGAGCGCACGCAGTAGCTGAGGCTGGACGCTCATCGGCAGCTCACCGATCTCGTCCAGCACGACGGTTCCCGAGGCGGCTTCTTCGAGGATGCCCTTCTTCATGGACGTGGCGCCGGTGAAGGCGCCCTTCTCGTGGCCGAAGAGCTCGCTTCGGAGCAGGTCGGGGACGATCGAGCCGCAGTCGAGCACCAGGAACGGCTTCTTGGCGCGGCTACCGGCCTGGTGCAGCGCTCGGGCGACCAGCTCCTTGCCGCATCCGGTCTCGCCGGTGACGAGAACGGGCAGGTCGGTCCTGGCGAGCTGGCCGATGATGGCGAAGAGCTCGCGCATGGCCTGGGAGCGGCCGATCAGACCGGCGAAGGACTCCTGGTTCCCCGGGTAGCCGACCAGCCCCTTGCTGACGAGCGCCAGCGCGAGCCGAGTGGAGCCGATGCGAAGCCGGGCGCCGTCGCCGACGACGATGGACTTGAGGCGGGCGCTACCGAGCCAGGTGCCGTTGGTGCTGCCCAGGTCTTCCACCTGGATGCCGTCGGCGGTAAGTGTGAGGGCGGCGTGTCGGCGCGACACGGTCGGATCGGTGAGCACCAGGTCGCAGGCGGGATCGGTTCCGACCAGGAGAGAGGCCGCTGAAAGCGTGGCGGAGCGGCCCTTGTCGGGCCCCTCTTCGACCGTGGCGCGGAAGCGTTCGACGGCCAACTCGACGGCCTGCTTCTGGCCGACGGTCAAGCGCCTGGTGCTGTCTGCGTAGGAGCTCATGCGGATGCTGAGGGTGCCGGCCACAGTCTCGCCTCCCGGCACGGAGGCTGGCAAGTCGAACTTTCGCGCGCGTGTGGACACACGCTGCGAGCAGGCGCCGCGGCCTGTGCCCCGGCGCTGCCTCCGTTGGCGATGTCTCCGCGCTCTGCCCGGGATCTGCCGGTCAGCCGACCCGCTCTAGAGCAGCGCGCGGATCTTCTCCAGGGCAGCCTTTGCGCGCGTCTCGTCCAGCTTGGCCAGCATGGCGCGCGCGGCCTTGGCGCGCTCGAGCAAGGCTTCGGCCTTCTTGTGGTCGCCCTCGAGGCCGCGGATGGTGGCGCGCAGGGCGGTTTCCTTCTCCTGGGAAGGGATCGCCTTGCGCAGGCGCTCGATGTCGGAGTCGATGCGGGAGCGGGCGGCAAAGTTCCTCAGTCCGGTCAGCTTGGCGCGCTCGGCCTGCTTGGCGCGGATCTGGTCTTCGAGATCGGCCTTCTGCGTGACGAGAGCGTCGAGCTCGGCCCACTTGCCGTCGGCCGTGTTCTTGGCCTGGCGGGCTGCCGATTCGCGGCCGGCGATCAGCTTGGCGAAGCGGTCGCCGAGGAACTGCTCGATGTCGGCCAGGCGGACGTCGACCGTCTCTGCGCGCACCGTGAAGGTGAGAGCCAGGATGAGCGGGGCGGTGGAGTCGGGGCCCTGCGAGAAGTCGAAGGCGATGTCCTTGACGGCACCGAAGGTGTCGGCGAAGCCGGGAATCGAGGCGACGATGCCATTGACCTCGGCCAGGTAGCGCTTGGAGTATCCGGCCAGCAGGTCGAGCGCCCGGGCGCGCTCGCTCTCCAGCGACTTGATCGCCTCCTCGAGGGTCATCGAGCGGCCGGCTGCAGCGGTCGTGTTGCGCCGGGCGTTGGTCAGCTCCTGTTTCATCGCGCGGGCTCGGCTGGCCTGCGACATGACTCCGACGGCGCCGGAGAAGGTGTCGAGATCGTTCACGGTGCGGACGTCGGCCCCGAGCAACAGGAGCGCGTCGGAGGCGATGGCATGACGCTGCGCGTCACGGCGCGCCTCGGTGTTGGGCGCGCTCACGATGTCGCGGACGTCCATCAGGCGGTTGTACGTGTTGACGTCCTTCGGGTCGGCGCCCGCGAGCAACAGGAGCGCGTTGCCGGCGGCCCGGCTGTTGGCCTGGCGGCGGCGGCGCTCGGCCTCTTCGGCCCGGCGGCGGGCTTCTTCCTCGCGGCGGCGCGCCTCGTCGAGGATCTCCTGCTGCGCCTTGCGGTTCTGCGCGATGGCGGCGTCGAGCGACTTCACATGATTGGCCAGGAAGAGGATCGCCTCCCGGTCCGCGCGGTTGCGCGCCTGGCTGGCGCCGGCAGCCGTGCGGCCGCGAGAGCCTTCCTCTAGCCCCGAGAAGCTTGGTGCGGAACCCTGGGCCAGGGCGGCGGCGGGCAGGGCGAGGAACATGCAGACAAGTGCGGCGGGAACTCGGGAGCTGAGCTTGATCACGATGGCGGCCTCCGGTGGCTCGGGCAAGGAGAGAATCGCCCCCCTCGCGCATGATTCTACTCTTAATGACCGCCGCAAGTTTCCGGCAGGCGTCTCCCGGGTGACGAAGGCCGCCGGCGAACCCGGTGCGCCCCCTCCCCCTCTTCGGGCCCAAATCCCGCGAGCTGGCCCCCCCCCCGCGGCACTGTGGCACCGCGGCACCGTGCGCGTAATCCCGTGGCGTCTACCTGTACCGGGTTTTCAAGAAAACCCGGTACAGGTAGACGCCACGGGATTATGCGCCACGGGCTCATGCCGCCACGGGATGTTGCCGCGGGACCAGGTGCGGGACCAGGCCCGCAACCGTGGTCACCGGTCATCGTCGGCTTTTCGCCGTCGGGCGTGCTACCGTTTCGAGCACCGTGACGGCGACCGACCACAAAGCGTTCAGCCACGCAGCACTGGAGCGGGTCCGGGCAGCGGCGCTTGTCCTCGTGGCGGCGCTGGCGATGGCCGCCAGCACGGAGGCCCGCTCGGAATCGGAGAGCTCGGCACCGAGCGCGCCGCCAACTGCCGCGGCGCTCGGAGAAGCGGCCGTATCGGAGCTTGCGGAGCAGCTGGGCCAGGCGACGCTCAAGCTGGAGGTTCTCGAAGAGCTCGTAGGGGGGCTGGCGACTCGGCCGAAGAAGGAGCGGGCGAGCTACCTCCGAGTCGCCCGCGCGGAGTGGAGCACGCTCGACCGGGAGCTCTCGCTGGCCCGTGGGGCGCTCGAGCGCGCAGCGGGGACCGGGCCCTCCGCCAGCGGTGCCTCGAACGTGGCACGCGAGCTCACTGGCGACCTGGGGAAGCTGCGAGCTCGCCTGGCGCGACTGAAGACTCTCCTCGGCCTGGGAGCGCCTGCGAAGCCTGCGAAACTTGCTCCGCCCCGCCCCACGACCACGGAGGCGCCGGCGCCCTGACCGCGCCCGGCTGGCGCGCCCAGACCTGGCCAGCGCAGGGGCCAGCCGCAGCGAATCACAGACCATGCGCGAGCTCGATCTCTACGACGGCGAAGGCGCGGCGGCAGACGACCGGCCGACCTCGCCCGTACCGGAAGCGAAGGGACCTGGCGGCGACGCGGCCGGCTGGATCGAGTCTGTCTGGAGCAGCTTCCCGCGAGCGATTCGCGAACGCTACCGTTCGGGGCGCAGGCTGGGCGAGGGCGGCATGGGCATCGTTGTCGAGGCCCAGGATCGGGTCCTGGACCGGCTGGTGGCGGTGAAGGGGCTGCGTGACCCGGTTGCTGCGGGCGCGGCCGGGCGCGAACGGCAAGCCCGCGAGGCGCGCATCGCGGCGAGCATGACCCACCCGAACATCCTGCCCGTCTTCGATATCTGGAACGACGCTGGGGGCAATCCGTGGTGCTCCATGCTGCGTGTGCCGGGCGATGCGCCGACGCTGGCTCGCCGGCTCGAGGAACTGGCAGGCCAGCGCGAGCTTTCGCAGCGGCCGGTCGGCGAGTTGCTCGAGACTTTCCTGCAGGTCTGCCGGGCGGTTTCCTACGCCCACGGGCGCGGCATCCTGCACCGGGACCTGAAGCCGGATAACGTGTTGCTGGGGCCGTCGGGCGAGGCGCTCGTCGCAGACTGGGGGTTGGCCCGCGCTTCGTCCGCTAGGGCTGAACCTGTCGAAGCCGGCCCCCCTGGGCGCCTGTCGCCCGGGCAACCTGCCGCGCCGGACGAGCCCCGCCCCGAGGTGGAGATGGTGGGTACGCGCGGGTACGCGGCGCCGGAGCAGCTGGGGGCGTTCGGGGAGCCGCGCGCAGACGAGCGCTCCGACGTCTACAGCCTGGGCGTCATCCTCTTCGAGATGCTGGCCGGCCGCAGGCACTCATCGGCCGTGACGTGGGCCGCGGGCTGGGGCGGGGGGCCGCCGCGGCCGCAGTCACTGGACATCCCGGCGCGGCTGCCCAGGGAGCTGGCCGACGTGATCCGGCGGGCGACGGCCTGGGAACCCGAAGAGCGGCTGGCGAGCGTCGAGGCGCTGCGGCGGGCGGTGGAGCTCTACCTGGCCGGTGGGTTGATCGAGGGGATGGCCTACACGCCGTGGGAACGTGCGCGCAAGTGGGCTCGTGCGCATCCGGGGTGGGTGGCGGCGGTTGCGACGGCGCTGGCGTTCTCGGGGCTGGCCGCCAGGAGCTACGGGGAGGCGCGCCGGGCGCTGGCGGCGGCGCACGGCAATCTGGCGCTGTCGCACACCGGCTGGGCCGCCGAGGCGCTGCGAGGCGGGTTACCGGACGTGGCGCGCCTGCACGCGGCGCTGGCGCTCTCGGAGCTGGCGGGCGCGCCGGCCGGATTCACGCTGCCCTCGGGGGCGGCGCATTCGATCCTGGCGGGCCCGCCCTCTTCGAGCCCGCTCGCCTGGGCGGTGACGCTCGACGCGCCGGCCGAGGTGACGCTGTTCGGTCCGGGCGGGGGGACGCTCTTGGCGGCCACGCGCGGCGGCGGGCTCTGGAGCTTCGAGCTCCCCTCCGGGCGCGTGACGCGGCAGATTCGAATTCCGAAGGAGGAGGTCTGGGGCATCGCCGTCAGCCCAGACGGCAAGCGGCTGGCGACGGCCGGAGCGGATCGGCTGGTGCGGCTCTGGGACCCGACCAACGGGCGGGAAGTGGGGCGGATGCAGGGGCACACGGAACCGCTCTGGGCGCTCGACTTCGCGCCCGGCGGCGACCTGCTCGTCACGGGCGGACACGACCGGACGGTGCGGCTCTGGGACACGAGGGCCCAGCGGGCGCTGGCGAAACTAGAGGGGCATACGGGTCAGGTCTGGTGCGTTGCGGTGAGCCCTGACGGGCGCCTGGCGGCCAGCGGGGACACCGACCGCGTCATCCGGGTGTGGGACGTGCCTGGACGGCGGCAACTGCGGCTGCTCGAAGGACACAAGGGACCCGTTCTCTCTCTGGCCTTCAGTCCCGACGGGCGGACGCTCGCCTCGGGTTCCGATGACCGGGTGGTCCGGCTCTGGGCGCTCGAGGCTGGGGGGCGGAGGGCGGAGCTGGGCCCGGTGGCCGGAACGGGGCAGTGCCTGGCCTTCAGTCCGGACGGGCAGACGCTGGCCTCGGGCCACGGGGACTACTCGATCCGACTCTGGGACGTGGCTGCGGGGAGGGAGCGGCGCGCGCTGCTGGGACACACGAACTGGCTGTCGTCGCTGGAGTTCTCGGCCGACGGCCGGTATCTGGCCAGCGCAAGCCAGGACCAGACGTTGAGGCTCTGGGACGCGGTGCAGGACTCGGGGCCGGAGCCCTTCGCGGGCCACCGGGCGGCGACGATCCGGCTGGCGCTGTCCGGGGACGGCCGCAAGCTGGCGACGGCCGGGCTGGATCGGAAGGCCCTTGCCTGGGAGCTCACGACTGGAAAGAGCCTTGGGAGCTTTTCAGGCTTCGACAGGCAGGCGCAAGCCGTGGCCTTCGACGGCTCGGGGGAACTGGCGCTGGCCGGCAGCGTGCAGGACGCCGTCGAGGTGCGAGAAGCGGGCCGGGAGGCGGTAAGGGTGGCGATGGATAAGGAGCAGAATCCGCATGCGCTGGAGTTTGCGCCCGGGTGCGGTCGGCTGGCGATGTCGACGACGGGGGGCGTGGTGCGGGTGGTCGACGCCCGGACGGGCGCGGAGCTCGTGCGCATCCGGGAGCCCGGCGGGGAGACCCAGGCGATGGCCTTCAGCCCGGACGGCCGGCGGCTGGCGACAGGCGGCACGTACCGGGACGTGCTGCTCTGGGACGCGGCCACCGGGGCGCTTCTGGCTCGCGGCTCCGGCCATAGAGAGTCGGTGGAGTGTTTGAGATTTTCTCCGGACGGGCGCCTCCTGGTTAGCGGTTCGCAGGATTTTTCGGCGCGTCTCTGGAGGACGGATTCGATGGAGGGAAGCACGGTCGCGACCCATGCGGGTCACGTCTGGGCGGTGGGCTTTTCGCCGGACGGTGGCACGCTCGCCACCGGTGGGCTGGACGGAAAGATCCGGCTCTGGGTGCTTCCGGATGGGCGGCCGCTCGGTGTTCTCGAGCCGAACGCGTCGTCGGTGACCGGGCTGGCCTTCACGCCGGACGGGGCCAAGCTCGTCTCCTGCGGTGGCCACCAGCCGCAAGTCTGGGACCTGGCCGCCCTGCGCTCGCCGCAGGCCGTCGCCCAGGCCGTCCTCGCAAGCTCGTTCCTCGAGATCCCTGCCGGCCAGCTTGCGCCCGTCCCTCGTCGCGCCGGCCATACGGCACCGCCCAGGATGGCAAGACAAAGGTAGCATGGAGCCGTGAGCGTACCGGTCTGCCAGGTCTGCAGTCAGGAGATGGGGACGGACAAGCGGCCGGTTCTGGCCTGCCCGGCGTGCGGGACGCCGCACCACGAGGAGTGCTGGGAGTACGCGGGCGGCTGCTCCACGTTCGCCTGCGGCGAGCGCTCCTCGGGGAAGGCCGCGGGTGGCGGAGTGCTGGCGCCGGGCAAGCGTCGGCCATTCGGCTGGGAGCATGCGGGGCTCGGCCTCTTGATCGTGCTTTTCACTCTGGGGTTCATGCGCGCGCTCGGTGTGGGAGGCCACCGGGAGCCGGACCGGAAGCCGCCTGCGGTTCGCTCTTCAGACGTCGGCGTGCCGCCCACGCCGGCCAGGCCGCAGGTCGGAGTGGGCCCCATCGACTGGCGAAAGCCGTGTCTGGCGTCGCCGCCCGGACCGATCGACGAGCTGAATGGAGAGTGGTCGGGGAGCGGGCTTTCGATCCTCATCCGCGGCTACACGGGCTGCTTCCGCGACGACGCGGGGAACTGGGGGCGGGTGGAGCTCAGGTTCAGCCACGACCGCAAGTGCCAGGGCACCTGCGTGGCGGCCCCGGGCGCAGGCCGAGGAATCCAGCCCGAAGGGATAGTGGAGCTGGAGGTGCGCGGGGACGTGCTCGAGGGATGCTGGCGATCCCGGGGGAGCGCGATTCGGGATGGCGGGGGCGCGTTGCCGGGCGGCTCCCTGACTTTCACGTTGCGACGCCACTCCGGCGGCGGCAGCCGGCGCATGGCGCGTTCGCCCGAGCTCACGGGCGTCGGCCCCAAGGGGTTCGAAGAGTATCGCAATCCGATCGACGGAGCACGACTGGTGCTGATCCCGGGCGGTGAGTACGTGCGCTCGACGGAGCCGGCGCGGCGAATCCGGCTCGACCCCTATCTGATCGGAAAGACGGAGGTCACCGTGGAGCAGTACGCGCAGTTCGTCGGTGCGACCGGATACCGCCTTCCCGGAGAGTGGAGCCGGCAACTTCGGCGGCCCGGCCGTCCCGTGGTCGACGTCGACTGGACCGACGCTGCAGCCTACTGCTACTGGGCCGGCGGCCGGCTTCCCACGGAGGCCGAGTGGGAAAAGGCCGCGTCAGGCCCGACCGCACGCTCGTATCCTTGGGGAGACTCGCCGCCCTCGAGCCAGCTTGCAGTCTTCCGCGAGCCGCATCCCCGCGACGGTTCGCACCCCGACCGTGGCTGGTTCGAATCGCTCCCCGAGGCCGGCTCGTGCCCGGCCGGGGCCAGCCCCTACGACGTGCTCGACATGGCCGGCGGCGTCTGGGAGTGGTGCTCGGACTTCTTCAATCAGAGCTACTACGCCTCGGGCGATGCCGCGAACCCGGCCGGCCCTGCCTGCGGCGGCGATGGCCCGGGCTACCAGCTGGGTGGCGGGCTCCTGCACGGAGGCAGCTGGAGCTACCACTCGGGCGCCCTTCGTATTCGCGAGCGCACGAATTTCTACCGCCACCATCGGGGGTTCGACGTCGGGTTCCGGCTGGCGCGCACGCACGCGGTCCGGTAGCGCCCGCCATGGCCCGGGGTCACCCGCGGCAGCCGTAGAGGCCGCAGCCGCCGTTGTACTCGAAGCAGTCCTGATGGTGCGGTGTCGCGCAGCGGGAGCACTGGACTGCGGCGCCCAGGAGTCCGCTGCCGCAGACTGGACAGTGGGCCGCCTGGCCCGCGGTCATGGGCAAGAGGCGCAGCTGCCTGGCATCGGTGGTCGCGGCGGCGGTCCGCGCTCTTCTCCAGGCGACGAAAGGCAGCGCCGCAGGCGTCAGCAGCAACAGCGGCGTGACAAGGATGAAGAGCGAGTGCTTGGCGACTCCGCAGAGGGCAAGTGCGCCCAGGACAAGGCCGGCCACCAAGGGCGGCGTCCACCACTCGCGGCTGGCCTCCTGGATCAGGCCGGCCGCTCGGCGGCGCCCCGAGCGGCACATCAGCGCTGGCGTCACGAGTGCGGGAAGGATCGCCATCGCCAGAACCAGGATCATTCCGACGTTGAACAGCGCGTGCGCGGGCTGGTTCACGTCGAGGCTGATCAGCAGGTATCCGAGCAGATCGCACGCGAGAACAGCCAGGAAGCCCAGGGCCGAGACCATCGCGAAGAGCCCGGCAGCCGCCACCGTCATCCGCCGCCTGGGCCAGCGGGCCTTCGGCGCTCCGACGTGCCCGAGGACGATGCTGAGCGCCAGGAGCGAGAGCACGACCGGTGCGTGGAGCATTACGGCCGCGCCTCCGGCCACTATCGAAGGTGGCGGCGGACCGCACGCGATGGCCGGTTCCGCGGCGATCGAGGACAGGACCAGCGCTGCCAGGAACTCGTCTCTACGCATCGTCTTGGACTCCTTGGTTCGCTGCGCGTGCGGAATCGCACCGACCTTCTACCAGGAAGTTACCGCGTCGCTGCGGCGTTGGTTCGAAGAGATTGGCCGAGCACCGGCCTGGTGCCACGGTCTTCCCCTGCCGGTCGGGCCGTCGCTACACTGGCGGCGGCAAAGGAGACTGACGATGAACCGACTACTCACGATTCTGTTGGCGGCCACGCTCCTGGCAGCTCTTGCCACGAGCCCCTCGGCGGCCGGGGAGTGGCTCGACCTCACCCACTCGTTCGACGCGAGCACCGTCTACTGGCCGACGGCGACTCCCTTCCGGATGTCGATCGTCCACCGAGGCAATACGCCCGGCGGCTTCTGGTACGAGTCGAATGACGTTTCGTTCTCCGAGCACGGCGGAACGCACATGGATTCGCCCGCCCACTTCGCCCGCGGTGCCTGGCGCGTGGACGAGGTGCCGCTCGACGTGTTGCAGGGCGAGGCTGTCGTGTGCGACATCTCGCGGCAGTGCGAGGCCGATCCCGACTACCGTCTCACCGCCGGCGACGTGAAGGCGTGGGAAGCGCGCCACGGCCGCATCTTGCCCGGTGTGGTCTTCCTGCTACGCACCGGATGGGGGGCGCGATGGCCCGACAAGGCGCGTTACCTTGGCACCGATCGGCGGGGCGACACGGCCAACCTGCACTTCCCAGGCTTCTCCTCCGAATCGGCCCAGCTCCTGGCGCGGCTGCGCGGGGTCAAGCTGGTCGGCATCGACACGCCCAGCATCGACCACGGGCAATCGAAGGACTTCCCGGTCCATCGCGTCTTCGGCCGGGCGAACATTCCCGCGCTCGAGAACCTGGCGGCCCTGGAGCGACTACCCGCCCGCGGCGCCCACATCGTGGCGCTGCCGATGAAGATCGGCGGCGGCAGCGGCGGCCCCTGCCGAGTGATCGCCCGGCCCAGGTGAATGAGCTCGGAGGGCAGGGAGAGAAAAAGATGTTGATCTCTCGGTCCCTCGATGGTATCCTACGTCACCTCTTGCGGGAGCGGTCCCGCAGAAGGCCCCGATCCCGAGGGTGTGGCGCACCGTGATCAAGGCGCCCAGTATCGGAAGGTCACCCTTCGCTGTACCTCAGCCTCAAGTGACTGCCAGATTCCCGTCAGCTCGCAAGAGTGGACGGGTTTTCTGCTTTTGGCCCATGCGGCGGGTGGTGGACGCGCGTCGGGGCGCTTACTCCTTCCACGCTTCCGCTGTCAGCGGCAGTTCGTTGAGCTCGGCCCGGGCTTCGCGCCAGGTGGGGTAGTGGCGCTGGAGCAGGGCGATGAACCGATCGCTGTGCTTCGGCTCCAGCAGGTGGGCCATCTCGTGGACAACCACATACTCGATGAGGTCCTTCGGCTTCTTCACCAGTTCCGTATTGATGCGGATCCGGCCGCCGAAGGGATTGCAGCTCCCCCACCGGGTCTTCATCCGTTGCAGGAAGTAGCCGGACAATGTGACGCCCAGCTTCGCCTCCCACTTCCTGATGAGCCCGGGCAGAAGCTCATGCAGCAGCGCCTTGTGCCAGTCGTGCACGATCTCTTTCCGCCTCTCAGTGCTGCAGCCGGGGCGCACCCGGAGAATGATCTCTCGATGCCCCAGCTTCACGGCCGGCTTAGTGTCCCCTTCGACGACGGACAGCAAGTACCGGCGACCCCAGAGGTAATGGGTTTCACGTTCCACGAACCTGCGAGGAGTCTCCCGTGCTTGGCCATGCAGCTTCGCCTGCTGTTTCCGAATCCATCCGAGCTTCGAGATCGCATAGGCCCGCGCTACCTCCAGGCGAGTTCCGGTCGGTGCCACCAAGCTGACTCGACCCCTTGGAGGGTGCACGGACAGGTGGACATGCTTGACGTCCTTGCGCGTCAAGGCGATCAGGATGTCGCCGATCTGGATTGTCTCGGTCATCAGTACCCCGGTTGGTTCTTGATGATTTCGAACAGCGTTTGAGTAGCGTCACGATCCCGATTCAGGAGCGGGAAGAGGGCATTGAGCACCTGCGCCTCTCGCGCCTGGTCGCCCTTCCAGCCCGCGGGAGCGCGTTCGCGGATGGCCCTGTCGATCTCCAGGGCCAGCGTGGCGCGCGCATTCCCGTACTCGACGGGAGACTCGGCGACCCGATCCGTGGGGACAGGTTTCGCTGCCAAGATCTGCGCCAGGTTCTTGTAAATTACCGTCGCCTCCCGATTTCCCCGAAGCGACGCGGGTACGCTCTCGTCGGGCTGGCTCGCGGCCAGGTGCGCCACCAGCTCCTCGGCCTTTCGTAAGAACTCCTCGTACGCGGCAGTGTTCGCCCGGCTCTGCTGGATGAGATCGTCGAGCAGCTTCGACATCTGCTCGTAGAACTGAGGGTCTGCGAGCCGGTTTCGGATGAGGGTCTTACGGATGTTGTTGATGATCCCTTCCGCGATGGCGTTTCGCGAGAGCTTCCCCTTCTCGTTGAGCTTCCGGGCGATGGCGTCGTGGACGCCAGTCTTGATCATGAGGTCCGTCAGTGACATCTCGCCCAAATCCCCTAGGCCGATCGCCGGGTCAGCCTGGATGTAGGTGTTGATGAGGATGCGCATGTCCGATTCGTATGGCTTGATGTCGAGCTCCTCACCCGAGTGCCTCTTGATGGCAGCACGGATGTCGGCATAGAGCTCGACATCCGCCCTCAGATCGGCCGCTTCGGCATCCGAGTACCCTGCCTGGGAGAGGTCCTGCGCAAGAGCGGCAAAGGCGCGCACGAAGACAGCGACTGCTTTGTAATAGGAAACCCGCAGAGCTTCCGTTTCGTTCAGTCCTTCCGGATTGGCAGCGTCGCCGCAGAAGTGGCGAAGGAACTGCTCCACCTCTCGCGGGGGTGGCACGGGTTCGCACAAGTGGCGCACGGCCTCGCGGGCCTCGTCGAGCTTCTTCCGGCCCTCTTCCAACCAGTTCTTGAGGCGGACGTTGTTGTCTCCGCCGCAGCCCTCGTCGGTGTCCAGCTCGTCGGAGCTGTAGACGGCGATCGCCTTCTGCACGTCACCGAACAGCTGCTTGTAATCGACGATATGGCCGTAGTCCTTGTCATCGCCGTCGAGACGATTGGTGCGGCAGATGGCCTGGAACAGGTTGTGATCGCGCAACTCGTTGTCGAGGTAGATGAAGGTGCAGCTCGGCGCATCGAAGCCGGTGAGCAGCTTGTTGACGACGATCAGCAGCTTCATGTTCGCCGGCTCCTCGATGAAGCGTCGCTTGCACTCCTCCTCGTACTGCTGCGTGGTCTGGCCCTGCTTCAGAACGTGCGTTGTGTACGTGTCGAACTTGTAGCGCTCGTCGCTGTTGGCCGGTTCGCGAGAGATCGCGTTATGGTTCGGTTCGAAGGACGTGATGATTGCGCAGTAGGGGCCGAAACTCTCGTTCTGAAGCAAGCGGAAGTAGTGGCAGGCGTCGTAGATCGACGCGGCGACCAGGATTGCCGTACCGCGGTCGTTGTTCAGTCGCGGCTTGAGGCTGAAGTCTTGGATGATGTCGGCGAGGATGCGCCGCTTGCGCTCCCCCGAGCTCATCAGCTGCTCCATGGTCGCCCAGCGCTCGCGCAGCAGGGCCTTTTGAAAGTTGTTGAGTCCTCGAGTTTTCTGAGCAAACCACCTGTCGATCGCGGTCTGCGAGGCCAGCCGCTGTGGCACGTCGCGGGCCTCGTACTTCAGGTCCAGGATGACGCCGTCGGCCACGCCCTCGTGAAACTTGTACGTATGGATGTACGTACCGAAAACATCCCGTGTCATCAGCTTGTCGCTGCGCAAGAGCGGTGTGCCGGTGAAGCCGATGAAGATTGCGCCCTCCAGCCAGCGCTTCAGCTGCTTGTGCATGTCGCCGCCCTGGGAGCGATGGCATTCGTCCACGAACACGCAAAGGCGTCCCCTCACGACTGGAGGCCAGCCCTCGAGGTCTGTTGCATCGACCTTGTGGAGCAGTGCGCACAACACGCGCGGCGCCGCCGCCCCAAGCTTCTCCACGAACTCTGCTCGCGACGTGATGCGCGGCGACGGGGCCTCGGCGTCGACGACACGGGCGTTCTTCATCACCCCCTCGATCTGCTTGTCCAGCTCGTCGCGATCGGTGATGACGAGCACGCGCGCCTCGGAGTCGTGCTCGAGCAGCCACTTGGCCAGCAGCACCATCAGGATGCTCTTGCCGCTGCCCTGGGTATGCCAGATGACGCCGCCTTCCCGTCGGGTGATGCGCTCCTGCGCGGCCTTGACGGCGAAGAACTGGTGGGGTCGTGGCAGCTTCTTGTGGCCGGCGTCGTAGATGATGAAGTTGCGGAGCAGGTCGAGCAGCCGGGATTTGTTGCACAACTGAGCGAGAGGGCGATCCAGGAGTGCGCCGGCTGCGAGTGGCTCGCCGGAGTTCGCACCGTCCTTCCATTCCACGAAGAGCCTCTCGGGTGTTCCCGTTGTGCCGTAGCGCAGCCCCTGCGAATCGCTGCCGGCTAGCAGGAACTGCACCGTGCTGAAGAAGCCCTTGTTGAAGATCTCCTCCTGGTTGGTGATGAGCTGGCGCACGCCGTCGGCCAGCTCCACCGAGCTGCGCTTCAGCTCGATCACGGCGATGGCCAAGCCGTTGAGGTAGAGCACGATGTCCGGCCGGCGCTGGTAGCCGCCCGTCAGCGTCACTTCCTCGGCCAGCGCGAAGTCGTTCTTCTCGGGGTGCTCCCAGTCGACGAGGTGAACCGTCTCATGCGGTTGCCCCGCGGCGACCTGCACGGGCACGCCATAGCGCAGGAGCTGGTAGGTGCGCAGGTTGGCCTGGTAGAGCGTGATGCCCGTCGAGTCGGCGGCGGTTTGGAGTTTCTGGACAGCGGCGGTGATGTGGGCGGACGAGTAGCCACGTGCGGTCAAGTTGTCGCGCAGCAGGGCCGACTCGATGGCGCGGTTGTCGTCCCGCTTGCTCCACTCGCCGAGGTAGCGGTAGCCGAGTTGATCGGGACGAGCCGGATCGGTGAACAAGGCGATGACGCGGTCTTGTGTCGAGCGCTCGGAGCGGGGTTGATCGGTCACGGAATGACCTCCCAGTGTCCGCCCTTGCGCGGGCCCACGAAGCGCAGTTTGCCCTGCTTGACCAACTTTGCCGTTGCCCGCTCCACTGCGCTCAGCGACTTGAGAATCGAAGGTGCCAACGCGGCCAAGGTCATTTCAGGGCTTGCCGCCAACGCGGCAAGAATGCGTTCTGGCGTTTTCACCGGCGTTTTCACCGGCGTTTTCACCGGCGTTTTCACCGACATCCTGTCCCCGGTGCTTCACCGGCGCCCGGAAGTAGATCCCCCTATGCCGGTCGAGAGAGGATCCCCCTGGAGCGTCGCAGGGCGTAGCTGAGGTGGGGGGCTGTCGGTGTAGACAAGCCGGCCGCTCTTGAGCCGGCTGGCTTGGATGCCGAC
>JACPRK010000038.1 GCA_016190005.1 Candidatus Wallbacteria bacterium
CCCCCGCCGCCGGCCTCCCCCGTGAAGGCGCAGGTGGAGGCCCCGGCCAGAGCCCCCAAACAGTCCCCCGACGAAGGCACGCTCCTGGCGTACTGGCGCGACGCGGGCCGCACCGTTGACTACGAGGTTCGCCTGCAAGCGACCCCCGTCGGCTTCTCGGAGCTGGACGCGTTCGCCCGCATCTCGGAGAAAGCCGGCCCGACCGTCGGCACCGCTCCGGCGGCCTTTCACGCCGAGGCCTCGCTGGCCGTGGGTGAGGTGGGCTGGGCCCCCGACCACGTCTCCGCCACCTACGGGGTCCGGCGCACGGGATCGCTCGAGAACCTGGCCAGCTCAGGGCTGGGGCACCCCGTGCTCGGGGCGTATGTCCAAAACGTTCGGCTCCTCTATCCCGCTCTCCCGGACGACCGCGTCCGAAACGGCATCTCCTGGGGCGGCTCGGCGATCCTCCACCTGCCGATGGCGGGACTGCCCTTCCCCCTGCCACCGATTCGCGCGCGCACCCGAATGACTCTCCTCGGGGTCTCCGGCCCCGTCGAGCAGCGCATCGCCAACATTGCCGTCAAGGCCGACTCGGAGCAGGGCCAGGTGGTTGGCGCCAGACTCGAGGGGATGTACTACGTCGACGTGACCAACGGCCGCTCCCTGGGCGCCGAGGTCACGGGCACCGTCGACGCGCGAGCGCTGATGCTACCTGAGCCGTTCCCCGTGACGCTCACGGTGCGCACGGAGTCGAGCCCGCCTCGTTCGCCGGCGAAGTAACCGTGGCATGACGCCGGTAACGCGGCAGTAACGCCGGGGCGCCCGCCCGGGAGCTCTCCGTTTTTCCTTTGTTGATGCCGCTTTTTCCCGCCTCCCCTTCGCCTGGCACGCCGGCTGCTTCTTGCTGGGCCATCGTGGGATCGAGCGGCCTCGGGAGCACCGAGGTCCGGAGAAGGGAGTAGCGATGAGCGCAAGACTGCGAACGGTTGTCCTGGCGGCGTGCCTGGTCACCACGGGCTGCGGCGAGCAGCCCCAGCCCAGGCCGGGCCCCGAGATCCACGTCAACGTACGGGTGCCCCGCCCCACCATCATCAACCGCGAGATCTTCGTCCCGCAGGACCACTCGGAGTGCCCAACGGCCCCGACGAGCTCGACCGATCTGCCGGACGAGACGATCTCGAAGGCGCCCGCCGCCCCCGACTCCGAGCCGCTGCCGGAGCCCGGCGCCGTGACACCGTCGGCGCCCGAGGTGACCGACGTCGTCGCCGCCGGCCCCACGCCCAGCACGTCCAGCGTCGCCAGCCTGCCCCCGACCAGCGCCACCAGCGCCTCGGGCTCGGCCAACGAGATGCCGGTCGTCGCCCTCAACTGAGACCACTCCATCCACTGCATCCATTAGATGATCGAGAGGAGCACCCAATGACCCCCAGACGATACACCAGCAAGAAAGGGATAGCCCCGCTCCTGGTCGTCGGAATCTTCGCCGCCGTCGCCGTCGCCCTCACGATGGGCGCGATGCTCGCCCTCGGCGGCGTCGGCCTCGGACTGGCCGCAAACCAGCCGCCGCCGGCCGAGGAAGGCCCGCCCCGCGTCTACGTCGACTACGAGTACGAGGACGAGGGCAATGGCTCCGAAGGACCCATGGCGCCCGAGACCTCGACGGTCTCCTCGGCGCCGAGCGCCCCGGAGACGACCGGGACCACCGACAGCGTCCTCCCCGATGAGGGCCGCCCCCGCATCGCCAGCGCCCACATGATCGACGCAGACGGCAACGAACGCCCGGTCGAGATCATCGACGACAGCCGCCGCGAGAGCGAGAACGGTCCCGCCGTCGAGCCGCCGCCGGACAACGGCGCAGCCCCGCTGCCGGCCTACGAGTACTAGATCAGTGCCGCCCTCCGGGGCCGACGCCCGAGCGCCGGCCCCGGGGGGCGGTCTGCGTGTGCGCGCGCGGTTCAATGGGTCACTATCCCGTTCGTGGTGAGCCCTTCGGCGAGCTCAGGGCGAGCGGGTACTGTGTGGTGCGCCCTCCCACCTTCCGCGCGTGAACCCGCGGTCTGCAGCGCCCGAGGCCCTGCCATGAAGAGCGTGCTAGTATGAGCTCGTCGGTAACCAACCTGATCCGCTCGCATGTTGCCCGCCCGGGGAGGCTGGCTGCGAATCGTCGGAATGACCCAGTCCCGTCCATCTCGGCGCGCTGATGCCTTTCGCGTTCTGATCGTCGCAGCGCTCTACTTCATCCTGGCCAGGCTCGGTTTGCTGCTGGCGATCCCTCCGGGGGTCGCCACCGCCGTCTGGCCTCCTTCGGGACTCGCGCTGGCGGCCTTGTTGATCTGGGGCAACACCGTCGCGCCGGGCGTCTGGATCGGCTCTTGTCTGGCAAACCTCAGCATCACGCTGGCCTCGCCGGGAGGGCCTCCCCTGTCGCTGGCGCTCTGCACGGCCATGCTGGTCGGTGCTGGAGCGCTGCTGCAGGCCCTGGTCGGTGCCCGGCTAATCCGGCGGCACGTTGGCATCGACGATCCGCTGGTCGACCCGAAGAAGATCGTGCTCTTCGTGGTGCTGGGCGGACCGGTGGCAGACGTGGTGAGCGCGACGGTCGGCGTCACCGGGTTCTTCCTGGCCGGTATGGTGCTTCCCGGCGACATCCCATGGAACTGGGCAACCTGGTGGATTGGTGACACCATCGGCTGCCTGCTGGTCGCGCCCCTGGTGCTCTGCTTCGCCGGCCGGCCGCGCACGATCTGGCGGCGGCGGCTCTGGACAGTGGCGCTGCCGCTGGGGATGGCGTTCGGCGCCGTCGTGCTCTCCTACGTAACCGCCACGAGGCTGGAGCTGGCCGCCCTGCGGGCCGACTTCCGGCTCAACTGCGACAACCTGGGCGCCGGGTTCGAGCAGCACCTGACGACCTACTCGGAGCTCTTGCGCTTCGTCTCCAGGTTCGTCACCTGCGTCGGAGACGTCACACGCGAGCGGTTCATCGAGTTCATCGCAACGGTTCCGGGACACTACTCCGGCGTGCACGCGCTCTCATGGAACGTCGTGGCGGCCGCGGGAGAGTCGGGACTGCTCGAGGCCCGAGGACGCCGCGAGAACGGGCCGGGCTTCAGGCTGTCGCGCTACGACTCCACCGGCGAGCAGGTGCCGGTCACCGCCACTGCCGCGGGCGTCTTCGTGCTCTTCATCGATCCGGTGCGCGGCAACGAAGAAGCGCTGGGGTTCGACGTCTCCTCGGACTCCGTCCGGCTCCGTACCGTCGAGCAGGCGCGCGACACGGGCCAGATGTGCGCCACCGAGCGGTTGCGCCTGGTCCAGGAGCCCGATTCACAGCATGGCGTTCTCTTGATGCATCCCGTCTACAAGACCGGCCGGGACCCGGGGACCCCCCAGCGGCGCAGGAGCGAGATTCTCGGATTCGCAACGGGGGTCTTCCGCATCGGGGACATGGTGCGCGCCTCGATCGCTTACCCGACGGTCCAAGGGGTAACAATGCGGCTCGTGGACGCCGACGCTGGCCCCCTGGCCGCCCTGCTCTTCGAGAGTGGAGGTGGTTCCGCGAGTCAGAGCTCCTTCGAGGGTTTCGAGTGGCGCCGGACCTACCTGATGGGCGGCCGCCGCTGGCAGCTTTCCTTCGAGGCCAACCGCGACTACGTGGCGGCCAAGCAGCTCTGGACGAGCTGGTCAGTGCTGGCCAGCGGCCTGCTGCTGGCCAGCCTGCTCGGCGGCTTCATGCTCGCCCTCACGGGACAGACCGAGCGAAGCGCCCAGCTCGTAACCGAGCGCACCGCCGCACTATCCGCCAGCAACGCGTTGCTGGAAAAGGAGGTCGCGGTCCGCACCCGGATCGAGGAGGAAGTCCGAAGTCTGAACTCGAGCCTGGAAGCCAGAGTGCTCGACCGCACCCGCGAGCTGGAGACCGCTCGACAGAGTCTGCAGCTACAGCTGGAGCAGCAGCACCAGCTCGAAGAGCGCATGCGACAGTCGCAGAAGTTGGAGGCCGTCGGCCGCCTCGCGGGCGGCATCGCGCACGATTTCAACAACCTGCTGACCATCATCATCGCCACGGCGCAGTTCGTCTCAGAGGACTTGGACGAGAAGTCGCAGGCCCAGCGGGACATGACGCAGATCTTGCGGGCCGCGGACCGTGCCGCGATTTTGACGCGCCAGCTCCTGGCGTACAGCCGTCGGCAGGTCTTGCAGCCGAAAGTGTTCGACGTCAACGAGCTGGTCCGCGAAATGACAGCGATGCTCTCGCGGCTGATCGGCGAGCATATCCGCATCGAGCTCGACCTGGCGCCGGGGGCACTATCCGTGCGGGCCGACCCGTCGCAGATCGAGATGGCGCTCGTGAACCTGGCCGCGAACTCTCGGGACGCGATGCCCTCGGGAGGACTTCTGGCGATCCGCACGCGCGGCCTGGCTTCGCCTCCCGACGGCGTGTCGGAGCTGCCTGCCGAACCGTGCGTCGTCCTGGAGGTGAGCGACACGGGGTGCGGGATGGACCCGCGGACGCTGGACCAGGTATTCGAGCCATTCTTCACCACGAAGGACGTCGGTCGCGGCACGGGTCTTGGCCTGTCGGCGGTGTATGGCGCGATCACGCAAACCGGCGGACACATCTCGGGGGAGAGCGTCGTGGGAGTCGGGACGACTTTCCGGATCTACCTGGCCCGGGTCGACGCCGACGCAGCACGGCCGGCGCAGCAGACGCAGCCCGCGCAGCCGGTGCAGACCGTCGCCGGCCGCACCATCCTTGTCGTGGAGGACGAGCTCGAGCTGCGCGCACTGGCATGCCGCACTCTGACGCAGGCCGGATACACGGTCCTCGAGGCCATCTCAGCCGAGTGGGCCCTGGACCTGTTCCGCCACCACCCCGGGCCCATCCACCTGGTGTTGACCGACGTGGTGATGCCGTCGATGACCGGGCCCAGGCTGATCGAGCGGATGGGCGGCGGCCGCTCCGAGATGCGAGTGCTCTACATGTCCGGCTACACGCAGGAGGCGCTGGGTGCGCACGGTTTGCTGATGCACGGCGTGGAGTTTCTGGAGAAGCCGTTCAAGCCCATGGACCTGCTGGCCCGCGTCCAGGCGCTTTTGCTGAAGAGCTGAGGCCGGACACCCGTGGAGGGCGTGGTACGATGCGGCCGCCCGGATGCGCACCAGACGCGGCCCGTCCGGGCGAGGAACCGTGCATATCCCGGGATACCGCATCCTCGAGCGGCTCGGTGCGGGTGCATCGGGAACGGTCTACCTCGCCGTGCACGAGCAGCTCGAGCGGCGGGTGGCCCTCAAGGTGCTGGCCGCAGGGCTCTTCGACGCTGGCGAGACGCGCGCGCGATTTCTGCGAGAGGCGAAGCTGCAGGCCAGGTTCTCGCACCCGAATCTCTTGCGGCTCTTCGACGCGGGCTTCGCGGGCGATCACCCCTACCTGGCGATGGAGCTGGCGACGGGCGGCTCGTTGAGGCAGAGCTTGTCGGGCAGCGGGTCGCTGGCACCCAGGGAGGTCGCCCAGGTGGGCGCCAGCATCGCCGGAGGGCTTGCGCACGCCCACGCGACCGGGATCGTGCACCGGGACCTCAAGCCGGAGAACGTGCTGTTGAGCGCCGACGGCGTGGTCAAGGTGGCGG
>JACPRK010000040.1 GCA_016190005.1 Candidatus Wallbacteria bacterium
ATCGAGGTGCTTTGCGACGCGGAGCTCAGCAACTCCTCGGAGCGCCGGCGGCGCGAGCCGTACGGCCTGGCCGGGGGGCAGCCCGGACGCACGGGCGCCAACTACCTCATCGCGCACGGACGGCGGCGGCGGCTCCCGGGCAAGGTGAGCGGTCCCTGGCGCCCGGGCGAGCGGCTGCGCCTGGAGACGCCCGGCGGGGGCGGCTTCGGCCGGGCGCCGGCGCGGCGCACACGGAGCCGCTAGGAGCCGTGACTGGCCCGGGCAAAGCTCACCCTGAGCACTCTTCTCCCTCCCCGCTCATCCTGAGCAGACCGCCCCCCCTCCGCGTCAAGGGATTCGTTGCAGGATGGGTGCATGTCGCGCAGGGGGTCCCCTGCGGGACATGCAGCCCCCGATCACCTTGAAATCTGCAACCTGAAGTTGCATAGTTCATAGCATGAAAGTCGCCCGGACGCGGCACGTGCGCCGTCTACGGGATCTGCTGAGACGCTATCCGGTCGTGGCCCTGCTCGGGGCCCGCCAGGTGGGCAAGACCTGGCTTGCGCGGCAGATCGTCGCAGCGGAAAAGGGACCCACTCACTACTTCGATCTCGAGGACCCTGCCGACCACCAGCTGTTCGTCGAGCCCGCGCTCGCTCTGCGTCAATTCGAGGGACTCGTGGTGCTGGACGAGATCCAGCGCTTGCCCGGCCTGTTCCCTGTGCTGCGCGTGCTCGCTGACAGACCAGGGTCGCCAGCGCGATTTCTGGTTCTGGGCAGCGCGTCGCCGGACCTGCTCAGACACGGGGCGGAAACCCTCGCCGGTAGGATCGCGTTTCACGAGCTCCCCGGTTTCGACTTTCAGGAGGCCGGGGCGGGATCGCTCCAACGGCTCTGGCTTCGCGGCGGGTTTCCAATGTCCTTCCTGTCCCGCACTGACACGCAGAGCCTCGAGTGGCGCAAGTTCTTCGTCCGGACCTTCCTGGAACGCGACCTGCCCGCCCTGGGAATCGCGTTACCCCCCGAGGCCATGTGGCGGTTCTGGACGATGCTCGCCCACTACCACGGACAGACCTTCAACGCGTCGGAGCTCGCTCGCTCATTCGGCATCTCCCACACGACCGTGCACCGCTATCTAGACATTCTCACCGGGGCATTCGTCATTACTCAGTTGCGGCCGTGGGCCGAGAACGTGGGCAAGCGACTGGTCAAGGCTCCGAAAATCTACGTGACGGACTCGGGACTGTTTCACGCGCTGATGGATGTCCGCAGCCTCGACGCGCTCAGAGTTCATCCCAAGCTGGGAGCTAGCTGGGAGGGTCTGCTGCTGCACCAGGTGCTGCAGCAGCTCTCGATTCGGCGGGAAGAGAGGTTTTTCTGGGCGACCCACGGCGGCGCTGAACTGGATCTGCTCGTCTTGCAGCAAGGGCACCGCGTGGGCTTCGAGTTCAAGCGCACTGAGTTACCCCGCGTGACGGCTTCCATGCGAGTCGCTCTGGAGACGTTGCGCCTGGACCGCCTGCTCCTCGTCCACGCCGGCTCGCGCAGCTTCGATCTCGAACCGGCCGTCCGTGCCGTGGCGGCCTCGAGCCTGGTGCGCGAACTGCGTCAGATGGCGTCGTGACGAGGCCGAACCGCCGGCGTAGGGGCCGGGCAGTCAGGAGAGGCCAGCACGTCGATCGATCGGCCTCGCGCTCAGTAGCCCTCGGACTGGTCGACCACGTTTTCCAGCGGCTGTCCCGCCAGGTATCGCGCCACGTTATCCGCGAAGACCCGCGCGGCGTCGACGGCGTAACCGGGGTAGTTACCCGAGACATGGGGCGTGAGGAGGACGTTCTCGGCCGTCCAGAGAGGCGAGTCCGCGGGTAACGGCTCACGCTGGGTGACGTCGAGACCGGCCCCGGCCAGGCGGCCCGACCCGAGCGCCGCCAGAAGCGCGTCCTCGTCGACGATCGCCCCGCGCGCGATGTTGACGAGGTGTGCGCCGGGTTTCATCAGCGCCAGCTCCCGCGCTCCGATCAGGCCGCGCGTCTTCGCGGTCAGCGGCAGGCAGATCACCAGGAAATCGGACTCCAGAAGGACGGCCTGGAGGCCGTCCTCACCGAATACACGCTCCACGAACGAGGCCGCGCCGGCATCGGGCCTGCGTCGAGTGGCGATGCAGCGCATCCCGAACGCATGCGCTAGCCGCGCGACCTCCAGACCGATGCCGCCCAGACCGAGAACGCCGCAGGTGAGACCCCGCAGGCTGAAGCTGGTGCTGACGATCTCGGCCTGCGCCCAGACGCGCTCGAGCTGCCGGCGCAGGGCGATGTGGTTTCGCTTGGCGAAGGCCAGCATCAGTCCCAGGACGTGCTCTGCCACATGGACCCGGTGCATCGCCCGCGAGTTGGTGAGCACGACGCCACGGGCTGCGAGCTGGGGCGTAAGAGAGCGTTCCACTCCGGCCACGTTCAGATGGGCCCAGGCCAGCACCGGCGCGGCGCCAAGGTGGGCCGCCGTGAGCCGATCTCCGTAGAAGACCTCGGAGTCGCCGAGCAGTTCGAGGAGCTCCGACTTGCTCCGGGCGACCCTGAGCTCGACCCGACCCGGCGCGACGCGCTCGAGCTCACGGCCCAGCAGCTGCTCCTCGTCCGGCCAGTAGCACGGGGCCACGGCAATCTTCAGCAGGTTCACTCGCCGTCGCTGTCCGCTTCGCGCCTCTTCCGGGCAAGGACTCCGGACTTGACCAGGGACTTCAGGAACCCGGCGCGCGCGGCCTCTTGCTCGGTTTCGCGTTGCCGGAGATCCTCCGAGGCATCAGCGGCCTGCTTGCGAAGCCGGTCGGCATAGCGAAGGGCATGGTCCTGCAGGCGCGAGTCGTCGCAGATGCTGTCGGAGCCGAAAGCGGATCGGACCGCGAGCTCCTCCCCGTCTAGCCGGTCGCGCTCGGCGCGCGCCAGGTCGGCGCGGTCGGCGGCTGCCAGCAGCTCACGGCGCCGGGCAGCCTCGCGCACGGCCTGCACCCGCGAGAGGACTTCCAGGGTCCTGGGCTTCATCGCGTCACCTGGTCGAGCCGGGAGCGCGTATCGTCCCACCTGGCCTGCTCGCCGACGTCCTGCTGGAGAAATCCCCGAAGTTCCCCGAAGCGCTCCAGGGCCAGGTCGGCGTCCGGATTCGCGCCGCGTCGGTACTCGCCCATGTTCACCAGGTCTTCGACCTCGGCGTGGGCGGTGAGCATGGACCGGATCCGGTTGGCGCGGAGCTGCTGTTGCGGGCCGACGATGTCCTTCATCAGTCGCGAAACCGAGGCCGGCACGTCGATCGCGGGGAACCAGCCCTTCTGGGCCAGGGAGCGGGAGAGGATGACATGGCCGTCGAGCAGGCCGCGCACGGTGTCGCTGACCGGCTCGTTCAAGTCGTCGCCCTCGACCAGGACAGTGAAGAGCCCGGTGATGCTGCCCTGAAGGGAGGTGCCCGAGCGTTCGAGGAGCTGGGGGAGGACGCTGAACACGGAGGGTGTGAAGCCGCGGGCTGTGGCGGCCTCTCCGGCGGCCAGGCCCACGTCGCGCAGGGCCCAGGCGAAGCGGGTGAGGGAGTCCATCATCAGCAGGACGTGGCCGCCCCTGTCGCGGAAGTACTCGGCGATGGCCATCGCCTTGAAGGCGGCGCGAGTGCGGAGCATGGCGGGGGCGGAGCTGGGGACGACGATGACGACGGAGCGGGCGAGGCCGGCTGGGCCTAGGCTCTGGTCGATGAATTTCTTGACCTCGCAGCCGCGCTCGCCGATAAGGGCGATGACGTTGACGTCGGCGGCAGTATTGCGCGCGATCATGCCGAGCAAGGTGCTCTTGCCGACGCCGCTTCCGCTGAAGATGCCGATGCGCTGGCCGCGGCCGCAGGTGAGGAGGCCGTCGAGCGCCCGGACACCGAGCGGCAGGACGGTGTCGATCGCTGTGCGCCTCAACGGCTCCGGAGGCGCCGCGTAGAGGGGGTAATGGCCGTCGAAGGCGACATCGCCGCCCTCATCGAGAGGCTCGCCCAGCCCGCCGATGACGCGGCCCAGCAAGCGCTCTCCCACCTTGACGGAGTGAAGCGAGCCGGTGGGTGCAACGAGTGAACCGGGTCCGAGGCCTCGCAGGTCACCGTAGGGCATCAGCAGCGCCTTGCCGTCGCGGAAAGCGACGACCTCGGCGCGCACGGAAACTCCGGGGCGCTCGTCGCTGGGGATCAGCTCGCACATCTCGCCGATGCGGACCTTGGGGCCGACCGCCTTGACGAGTGAGCCGACGACCTCGTCGACGCGGCCCAGCGGCCTGTCGATCGGACAGCTGCCGAGGGAGGACGCCAGGGCGCCCCAGTTGATGCGGATCGGCTGCCCCGCCAGTGCGGAGCCTGCAGCGGGGGAAGCGGCGCGCCTGGCGCGGTTCCAGCGAGAGGCTCTCATGCGGCGCCCTCCCCGCCCCTGAGGGGCTGGGCGGCCGGGGCGGTCTCGGGAAGCAGGCAGACGTCAGCCGGCGCCGGCGCGGCGAGCTCCCACTGCTGGCGCAAGTGGTCTCTGATCTGATCGAATCGCCGGGCCAGCGAGACGTCCAGATTGAAATGTGAGCTGCGGAACTTGCAGGAGCCCGCCGGCACGGCAGCCGTCGAGGCGACGCCGGCGATCCGGTCGCAGACGGACTCGCGCTCGGCCAGGAATCCGACGACGGCGTCGTAGTCCTTGGGATTGACGACCAGGGTGACGTCGTGGGCAGCAGCGTGGTCCTCGAGCACCTTGGCGATGGCGCCGCCGAGGACGTCGCGCAGCTCCTCCTGCTCGAGGGCGACGACGCGCTCGGCGATGGCCAGCACGGTCTCGATGATCTGGCGTTCCGAGGAGAGAACGTGTTGACGGTAGGCGTTCTCCAGGCCGGCGCGGAGCTGGCTGGCGGCGGCCAGTGCGCCGCGGCTCTCGGTGCAGGCCAGCGCGAGCCCTTCTTCCAGGCCTTGGCGGCGCGCCTTCTCTTCGATCTCCTGCCGGCGCGCGTGGGCTTCGAGCTCGGCGCGATCGCAGGCGGCCTCGACGATGCGGACGGCCTCGGCGCGGGCCTGCTGGCAGATCTCGGAAGCCTCGTAGCGGGCGTTGGCCAGCACCATCTTGGCGCGGCGCCGGGAGACTTCGAGCTCCCGGTACGCCTGGGCGAGGATGTCGTCGAAGCCCTCGTCGGCCAGATCGAGGCCGGAGATGGCTGCCCTAGTCAATAGCTCTACTGAGTCGATTCGTACTTCGAACATGCGTCCGCTCTCCTCTCCGCGAAAGGCCGGCTCGACGGCTTCGCGGACAGAGTCCCTTCCCTGCAGCCCCGTCCTCCTGGGACCGATCTCGATGTATCTTCTTTCGTTGGCCGACATTTCTGTCCATCTCGCTCACGCCCGGGCGTGCAGCCTCTCGAAGAGACGCTGTTTGGCTCCCAGGAGCTCGGCGTGCGTCACGCAGTCGGCGCAGCCCACCTGGGCCGACACCAGCTCGCGCTGCTCGCGAACGATCCGGCCGAGCACGAAGTCCCTGAGCGGCTGGCGCGCCGAGGCGAGCACGATGGCCAGGTCCCGGCGGCAGTCGCCGTCGAGGAGCTCCGAGAGCTCGGAGGCCGATAGCCCCAGCAGCACCGCGTACTCGGTGCACTCCTCCTGGAAGGCGCGGGCCTGGGCGGGGTCGGCCAGAAGGTCCTCGGCCTTGTATCCTGGGAACGTGAATCTCAGCATTGCCAGAAGGGCGAGCCCGACCACCAGGGTCACGCCGCCCCAGATCGCGGTGGTGTGTGGGACGAGCGCGTCGCCGACGGTCGCCAGCGAGAGAAACGCCGGCGCCGGGGGCGGCAGCGGCTGGCGGAACGGGGCGGCCACGACCGTGAAGACGTCGCTAGCGGCCTGATTGGCGCCGACGGCCGCGCGGGCGAGCTGCTCGGCGGTGCGCCGGAGTCCCTCTGGGAAGTTGCCGCCCGGGAAGGCCAGGGAGTTCACCAGGACGGAGACGGAGAGCCTGCCGGCCGCGGGCTTCTGGGGGTCGGATGTCGAGGCGGTGAGTGAAGTCAAGGAAGCGATTGGCTCCGAGAGAGAGCCGTAGCTGGCGAGCTGGGCCGTGAGTGCGGCCGGCCGGTTGGCCAGCAGGCGCCTGCGGGGCGCGGGGCGTTCGGCGGAGGGCTGAAGCGGCACGGTGACGTTGACGCTGACGTTCTCCTCGCCGAAGAGCGGGCTGAGCTGCGCGACGACCTTGCGGGCCAGCTCGCGCTCGTAGGTGCGATGGGCTGCGAGCTCCGAGTCGGTGGCGCCCGACCCGGCATGCTCGGCAGCTTCGATGAGGCGCGTGAGGTCGGTCCCACGGGAGTCGGAGATCGAGATGTTCTCGGGCTGCAGGCCATCGACGGTATGACTCACGGCATTGCGGATCGTGCGGAGCAAGCCGGGCTCGGGCTTGGCCTGGGGCTTGAGCGTGAGGATGATGGAGGCCTTGACGGCGCCGCGCTCGGCGGCGAAACCGGTGTCATGCGGCATGGAGAGGTTGACGGCTGCGTTCTGAACGGGCTCGTAGGTCTCGAGGTTGTCCTCGACCCGGGCCTCCAGCGCGCGTAGGCTCACCATGCGGCGCTCCTCGGTGGAGAGCAGCATCGAGTTCTTCTTGACGATCTCCATGAACATGCCGGTGTGGCGCTTGGGCATCGCGTCGCGCTCGGAGGCCACCCGCGCAGCAGCTGCGAACTGGTGCTCGGGCACGTCGACGCCGTGCCCATCGGGCGTGACGCGCGCCTCGATGCCGGCGGCCTGCAGCCGGGCTGCAAGCGCGGTGGCCGCGGATGCGTCGGGCAGGTCCTTGGCGATGGTGCGGTGGCCGGAATGGGAGGCGCCGATGAGCAGCCAGCCGATGAGCCCTAGGGCGACGAGGCCGATGCCGTAGAACGCGCCCCGATGGGTGAGGGTCATGGCGGAGATGGAGTCGAGTAGGTTTTTCCAGATTGCGTTCATGGCCTGGGACTGGGTGCGGGGTTCGAGACAGTTGAAGCAGTAGCGAAGTCGGAGGGATGTGAGCGCCGGGCGGCCGGCCTCAGGCGCCGGCCTTGCGAGCGTGCGGGTGCGCCTGGCTGTAGGCGTCACGGAGGCGCTGGCGGCTGACGTGGGTGTAGACCTGCGTGGTCGCCAGGCTCCGGTGGCCGAGCAGTTCCTGGACGGCTCGGAGATCGGCGCCGCCGTCGAGGAGATGGGTCGCGAAGGAGTGGCGCAGGGCGTGGGGTGTGAAGCCTCGGGCCCCTTGCGCGAGCAGCCGCACGCGCAGGATGTGACGCACGCCGCGCACGCCCAGACGACCGCCCCTGGCGTTGCGGAAGAGTGCGAGCTCTCCGCTGGCCGGGGCTGACTGGAGGTAGCTCTCCAGAGCCTGGCGGGCGCTGGAGCCGAAGAGACCGTAGCGGTCCTTGCCGCCTTTACCGCCCCGGACGCGGACGGTACCGGCCTGGAGGTCGACGTCGGCGCGGTCGAGGGCGCAGAGCTCGGCGACGCGCAGGCCGCTCGAGTAGATCAGCTCGAAGAGCGCCCGGTCGCGGACGTCCCTGGGCCTCGGACCGTCGAGGGCACCGAGGAAGCGCTCGAGCTCCTCGACTGCGCGGGCCCGCGGAAGGCGGCCCGGCGTTCGGGGGCTGGACAGGAACTCGTCGATGCCAGGCGGGAGCTTGCCGGTAACCGACAGCGATCGGAGAAACGAACGGACGCTGGCGATCATCCGGGCCTGGGAGCGGCGCGCCAGCCCGGCCCGCGCCAGCCCCATGACGTAGCCGCGCAGCGCCAGCGGCTCGGCGAGGGCGAGCTTTTCGGCGGTGTCGAGCCCGAGCGTCTCCAGGTGCTCCGCGAAGCGCGCGAGGTCGGCGCCGTAAGCGCGCCGCGTGTGCCCGGAGGCGCGTCGTTCGACTGCGAGCTTCTCCAGGAAGTCTGCGACGTGGGTCCGGATTTCTGAGGAGTGGGCTACTCGATTCTTCCGCATGGGTACAACCAGTGACACGTCTCGCAGAGACGGTCGCTTCAGGTGCCGACGGCAGTCCATGCACCTGTCCGGCCTGCCGTGCCTTGTACGCTACGCGGTCCGCCCGGGCGGTCCGGTCAGCGCATGGTGACGGGAATAATATCGCAGGGCCCCATGCGCTGCAACACAAAAGAGCGGAAAAGAACCACTTTTGTACGAACCCTGGGACGCCGCATTGGAACAGGACTCCCACGGGTGGAGTGTGGGGAGACGCCGGGCGCCAGGCGCGCCTAGCATGGCCCGGGCCATAGAGCCATTTCAGGCGTCAGATTTTGTTTACATCAACTCAAAAGGTTGACGACAGAATCGCCCGCCCGCACCAGGAGCCGCTAGGAGCGTGTCGGAGAATTACGATCCGCCCGGGATTCCTCGGAAAAACGAACAGGGAACAGGCAACCGGGGACCGGGAACAGGCAATGGGAAATGACTTGACCAGGACAGGGTTTTTCCG
>JACPRK010000053.1 GCA_016190005.1 Candidatus Wallbacteria bacterium
GGACCGGGAACAGGCAATGGGAAATGACTTGACCAGGACAGGGTTTTTCCGTTCCCTGTTGCCTGTTTTCTGTTCCCTGTTCCCTGTTCGGTCTTCCTCCAGTAATCGCCTCTGCTCGCATTTCTCCGACACGCTCCTAGTTCCCTTCCTCTCCGCGCGCCAGCCCGGCCTCCGCACGGTGCGGCTCGGGCTGGCGCCGGGCACGGCCGCTGGTTTAGGATGGGGGGCGTCAACCTGCAAGCGAGGTCGCCATGCTGGCCGTCAGCCCCGGTAGCCCCATCGAGACAAAGATCGTATCGATCACCCTCTACACACCGCTGCAGATCAAGAATCAGCTGGTTCTGGAGGCTGCCAATGGCTGGGAGATGAACGCGATCGGCAGCAACTACGCGTTCCTGCAGCGCTCTCCCGGAGCGCCTGCGGCCGACATCGCCTATTTCATGGAGTCGATCACGTTGAGCCTGCCGCACCAGATCAAGGCAACGCTTGCCCACTTCGGCTCCGAAGGCTGGGCCGTGGCCGGCATCGGCTCCAACTTCGCGTTCTTCAAGCGAGGCCGCAACCAACCGATGCGGACCCGTGAACACGACATGGATTCCATCACCCTGCGAGGCATCCGAGGCGTCAAGTCGCTGGTCGAGCGGCGGGCCGCTGACGGGTGGGGTCTCTGCTCCATGGGCCGCAACTTCGCGTTCTTCGAGCGCATCTGCGGCCCTGACGGCCAACCGGTGCGCTTCGAGCACAAGAGCGTGGCCTCCAAGCTGGTCTCCATCACCCTCAAGACGCCCCAGCAGTTGCAGGAGTCGCTGGAGCGGGAAGGTGCCGAAGGCTGGCACGTCTGTGGTGTCGGCGCCAGCTTCATGTTCCTGCGCAAGGAACTGGGCGCCTGACCGCCCCCCGTGTGGGGCGGATCGTCCTGGGCCGCGCCAAGTTGCCCCGGTCTCTGAGCGGCCCCGACCGGCTCAGAAAGCCAAGGACGGGCCGATTGTCGACATGGCACGACGGTTGCCAAACCCATCTCTGATGAGATTCTCATCCCGAGCGATCGCGCGTTCCCGAAGCGGCATCACCGTCGTCCTGCTCGTGCTCCTGATGCCCGTCGTGCTGGGGCTGGTGGCGCTATCGGTGGATGTCGGCTACCTGTACACGTCCAAGGGGCGATTGCAAAACGTCGCGGACGTCGCCGTCCTGACTGGCATCGCGGCCGTCGACGAGACCAAGACCTACACCCAGGAGGATGCGCAGGTCCGCGCCCGGATCATTCAGACGGCGACGGTGAACGGGCTCAGCTCCTCTTTCTTCACTGTCAGCACCATCAAGAACCCGGGCACCGACGACGTGCTCCTGGCCCGAGTCACCGCCAACTACCGCACACCCCTCTTCTTCTCCGGCTTCCTCGGCGTGCGGGAGGCCAATCTGGGTATCGTCGCGTCGGCGGAGGTGATCCCCGGCCAGATCGGTTACAAGGGGGGCGGGCTTGCGCTCTTCGGAGATCTGCTGGTGGATGCCAACGGCAACGTCTTCATCGATAGCTTCGATTCGCGGGATGGCAACTACAACCCCATCAACACCGGGCCCGATGGTCGGCCCTACGCGAAGGCTAACGCCACGGTCGGCGGCAACGGCAACGCCGACGTCAACGGCGACATCAGCTTCCACGGAGATCTGGTGATTGGCGACGACGTCGAGATCTCCGGTACCTCCGGCTACGTCCTGGGAAGCGTGCTCTGCGGCGGCACCATCGACGCCCCGCCCTCATCGATCAGCGGCTTCCGCGTGGGCGGCTTTCCGGTCCCGGCCTTCAATCCGGCACCCGCCACGCTGCCCGCCGGAGTGGCGACTTCGAACGACAACTGGAGGCTCACGGGGTACCTGGACTCCGCCCGGCTCACCTCGTCCCAGGAGCTGGTCAAGGGCTCCGGCGCTGGCCCGAAGATCATCTACATTCCGGCCGGCGGCACCTACTACCTGCGCCTGATCGATCTGCAGAGCGACATCCAAGTCCAGCTCACGGGCGACCCGTCCGTCGAGGGCGAGACGCTCATCTACTTGGACGGACCGATGACCGTGCTGGGCGGCGTGTTCAACGGGGGCAGCTCCCCGAAGGCCGCCGACCTGCGCATCGTCTCGGTGGTCTCGACGCCCGACTCCGCGCCGATCAAGATCGGCGGAAGCGGCGGCGTCTACGCCGACATCTACGCCCCCTCTCAGAAGTTCACGCTGGCCGGTGGCGGCGTGCTCTACGGGCGAATCTTCGGGCGCAAGCTCGACCTCCAAGGCAACACGGCCGTCCACTACGACGAAGCGCTGCTGCCGATCGAGGGCGGTGTCCTGGTCGCGCGCGTGGCACGCCGCAGCCCGCACCTGGTGCAGTGAGCCCGGCCGCGGCCAGACTCTCAGGGCTTCAGCAACACCAGTTTGGGGTCCGGCAGGCCGTAGCCCGGCTTGGCCAGGTCGTCGTCCTCCCGCTTGGGCCGGCGGGTGAGCGCCTCGCTGCGGTGGAGATCCGACGTCACGCTCAGGGTCTTCCAGGAGTGAATCCAGTCCTCGTCCTGCAGGAACCGGGGCACGTATCGCGGCTTTTCCAGGATCCCCTCATCCATCAGCGACTTCACGAGAGGCACTGCGTCGATCGACATCTTGCCGTTGATGAACACATACGGATCGACCAGCCCGAACCGGATGTGGCTTCGGACGCGGTAGTACCCCTGCTGGTAGATCGCGTCCTTGGTGTAGACGCCTCCTCGGAAGACCCGCTCGCAGATATAGTAGGCGTCCTCTTCGTCGAACCCGTAGTCGGCGACCATGCAGTCGAAAACTTCGTGGAAATCCGCGCCGCCGACCGCCATGTGAATGCCGAGCGTGCGGGCGCCGAGGACCGCGAGGCGATGGTTGGTGATGGCCCTCGACTCCTCTTCGGCCCAGATGGCGCCGCCTTCCTGGTCTGAGAGGTAGCCGGGCGTGCCAATCTCGAAGATTCTGAGGGGGTGGCGGCGAGCGTTGAAAGTGGTGAGGAGGTGGAAGCCGACCTCGTGCACCTTCAGCCGCAGCGATTCCTTGCGGGAGTAGAGGATTCCCCGGCGCAGGCTGATCGATTGCTCCCCGGCTGCGGCGTTGCTGCTCAGATGGTCCTTGACCCGGATGGCGCAGGGGAAACCGTAGTAGTTGGCCTCGTCGAGCAGGTCCTTACGGACCGTCCAGTCGAGCGGATTGTCGCTCACGGGCGGAACGCACCGGTCCTCCCGGTTCCGGGGCGCGGCAAGCCAGATCCTGGCGACGTCCAGGGGCTTCACGCCGGCCACCATCCCCAGCGCCGGCGTGCCGTAGAGCGCGATCGAGTAACCCATGAACTTCTGGATCTGTCCGACCGTATTCAGAAGAAGCAGCTGGGTGTTGAGCTCGTCGATTTTTCGACGGTAGAGCTCTCCCAGCTCGGAGCCGTCCAAGAGGCGGTCGAGCTGGGTCAGCTCGCTGGTCGTGGCGGCGATGTCGAACGGGAGCTGACGGTACTTGAAATGAGGGATGTACTTCTTGCCGCGGGCGTAGCGCTCCAGGAACCGAGCTTTCTCCACGGCGCTGTTGACCGGATTGATGTAGTAGAGTATCTTGCACTTCTTCGCGAGCCGGTAGAGCACGCGATCGACCTGTATGATCTTGGGGGAGATCTTGGGATGGAAATCGCTATCGGGCTGAGACTCCACGGCAACCGATCATTGTAGCTTCGAATTCCCGAGCGGGCAACCGACCATGACTGCGAACTCCCCGGGCAGCATCCTGGCAGCCCTCCTGCTCGCCGCCGCGAGCCTGGGGGGGACGTGCGCCGGTGAAAGCTACGTCTTCCCGCCCGGGTTTCTGTGGGGCACCGCCACGGCGGCCCACCAAGTCGAGGGAGGCAACTCCAACTCCGACTGGTGGGACTGGGAGCAGGTGCCGGGCCACATCAAGAATGGCGACAAGTCCGGCCTGGCCGACGATCATTACCGCCTCTACCCGCAAGACCTGGCGCTGGCGAGAGGGCTCGGAACCAACGCCTACCGGTTCAGCGTCGAGTGGGCACGTCTGGAGCCCGAAGAGGGGAAGTTCGACGAGCAGCAGGTGGCCCATTACCGACGGATGCTGGAGGCCTGCAAGGCCAACGGCCTCAAGCCGGTGATCACGCTCTTTCACTTCACCTTGCCGCGCTGGATGGCGGCCAAGGGCGGCTGGCTGAACCCGAGCTGCGTCACCCATTTCGAGCAGTTTGCCTCCTTCGCGGGCCAGCGGTTCGGGGACCTGGCGGACCTCTGGTGCACGCTCAACGAGCCGGTCGTTTATCTTGGAGCGGGGTATCTGAAGGGTGTCTTCCCGCCTGGGGTGCAGGATTTGCGGCAAGCGCTGATCGTCATGGAGAACCTGGCCAGGGGGCACGCGCTGGCGGCCAGGGCCCTGAGGGCCTCGGATCGGGTCGCGGCGGCGGGGGCTGGCCCGGCGGCGGTGGTCACCGTGGCCCACCACATGCGGATCTTCGACCCGGCGCGCGGCTGGCATCCCATCGACATCGTGGCGACCCGGGCGGTCGACTACATCTTCAACAAGGCGTTCCTGAACGCCATCACGCGGGGACGTCTCCTGTTCAACCTTCCGGGCTTTCCGAGAGTGGACGTGACCATCCCGTTCGGCGTCAAGAGCCTCGACATCCTGGGCGTGAACTACTACTCCCGCGACCTCATCAAGTTCAACCCACGCTCTCCGATCCTGAGCGATCAGGTGAGTCCGCCGGGCTGTCCGACCAACGACCTCGGCTGGGAGATCTACCCGGAGGGCTTCTACCGGGTCCTGGTCGGGGCCTGGAAGGACTACGGCCTGCCCATCCTGGTGACGGAGAACGGCGTCGCCGACGGGTCGGACACCAAACGGAGCCAGTTCCTCGTGCGACACCTCCAGGCGATGGCGCGAGCGATGAAGGATGGCGTGCCCGTGCTCGGATACATGCACTGGTCGCTGATCGACAACTTCGAGTGGGCAGAAGGATTCTGGCCGCGGTTCGGCTTGTTCCGGGTCGACTATGCGACCCAGGAGCGCCGTCCCACGAGCGCGGCGCAGCTCTATCGCCAGATCATCGCTCAGGGGAGAATCGAGCTCGGCAAGAGCGAGGAGTTCGACGCAGATCCGCCCGGCCGCTGAGGGTCCTGGCTACTTGAGGACTCTCAACATGCCGGCAATGTCGAGTGCCTCGTCGACGCAGCCGGCGTCCAGCGCGGCCGTCGGAAGCTGCTTGGCCACGGCGCTCGTGGCGTCCTCCACATAGGTCTTGCCGCCTCGGGCCCGGACCGAGGTCAACCCCTGGACGCCGTCGCTTCCGGTACCGCTGACCAGCATGGCGCGGCACGTCTCCCGGTAGATGACCGCCGCCGACTCCATCAGCACGTCGATCGACGGCGTGTAGATCTTGTCGGTCGTGTTCTCGATGAGCCGGAAGACGATCTTGCCGCCCCCTTCGTCTGCGAGGATGACGTTGTTGCGGCCTCCTGGGCAGAGATAGACCTTGCCCAGCTCCAGCGGCATGTTGTCGGCGACCTCCTGCACCGGGGTGGCGGAGCTCTTGGCCAGCTCGAGAGCGAACTGCGTCACGAAGAACGGTGGCAGAGGCAGCACCAGCGCAACGGCGGACGCCAGGTCGCTGCGCAGGTAGGGAATGATCTTTCGTAGGGTCTGGATGGAGCCCGAGCTGCCCCCGATGACCGTGATCTTGACAGCGCCCGGCGTCGGCCGGCCGATGGGGCGGACGGCGGCGGCCGGGGCGGGCTGAGGTGCTGCGGCCGGCGCTGCAGGGGGGGACGCGGGCTGCTGGGCGGCCGCCTCGGCGGTGGCCGCTGGCGGGGGCTGAGGCGAGTCGTGGAGAGCCGAGGGGAGGTTCGGCGCCTCAGGCCTGTGGCGAACCTCGTAGGCGACGTGGATCTTGCTGATGATCTCCTCGGAGAGTTGCTCGATGTTCAGGGCCTGCGGTGGCTTGGTGATGAAGTCGATTGCGCCCAGGCTTATGGCGTCGAGAGTGATCTGCGCGTTCTCCTTGGCCAGCGAGGAGATCACCAGGAAGGAGGCCGCGATGCTCTTCTCCTTGGCCTCGCGCAGCACCGACAGGCCATCCATCATCGGCATGTTCATGTCGAGGGCCACGACATCCGGCTTGAGCTCTCGGATCTTGTCGAGCGCCTCGATTCCGTTGTCTGCCCCGCCGACGACCTGGATCTCCTTGTCCTTCTGCATGATCGAGGTCAGCAGATTTCGCATCAGCCGCGAATCGTCGACTATAAGTACCCTGATCGGACTCATCCGAGCTTTCCTTTCGCTTCGGGCAACCCGTTTCCGCCTGGAGAGCATCTTAATATGCCGGTCGGACGGAAGCAAATCCGCGGGGCGGGCGACCGTGGATTGAAAATCGCACCCCTCCGGATCGCGGCAGGTGAAGTCGCGGGACGGAGGGAGTACAATTCGGAAGTTGGCTCAGCTCCCCGTCAAGAAACAGCTCGTCTTCTTCTCGCAGCTGGCGAGTCTCTACAAGGCCGGTCTGTCGATCGGCCAGGGGTTGGGTCACCTGCGCGAGCAGATCGACGACCGGCAGTTGCTCGAAGTCATCGGCGTGCTGGAGGACTACATCCTGCGGCGCAACCAGCCCCTGACAGACGCGCTGCGCTCGATAGCGGGAAAGTTTCCTCCGCTGGTGCTGGCGCTGGTTGAGCAGGGCGAGGTCTCGGGCAAGCTCGACACGACGTTCGCCCGCATCGTGGAGATCCTGGACAAGCGCCGGAAGCGAATTCTCGAGGTCTACAAGGCGCTGGCGTATCCGCTCTTTCTTGCCTGTGTAGCGGCGCTCCTCATCCCGATCCCGAAGGCATTCCAGTCGGGAAGCGTGAAGGTCTACTTCCAACAGCTCGCCCTGCCAATCGGTGTGGTCGTCGGATTCTGGCTCCTGGTCAAGTTCATCCGGAGCAGCATCCAGACCAACGCCTCGATCCGCTACCGGCTGCACCGCACGATGCTAGGGCTGCCGAAGATCGGGCTGCTGGTCCGCAAGCTGGTGCTGGGTCGCTTTGCGAGCTCGCTGGCGCTGATGCTCAATGTCGGGCTCTCCGCAGACCGCGCCGTGGCCATCGCGGCACGGGCAACCGAAAACGACTACGTCGTGCTCGCGGTCGGTCCGTCGATCGACAGCATTCGGGAGGGTCACACGTTGGCGGAGTCGTTGAGGCTCTGTCCCGTGTTCCCCCCCTCATTCGCGGGGATGCTGGCCACAGGAGAAGCCACCGGCGAAGCGTCCGCACAGCTGGAGAGGCTCGCAGCCATGTACGAGAGCGAGGCCGACACGGTCATCCAGATGCTCGTCGGCGCACTGGGACCGCTGGTGCTGGCGCTGGTCTCGGGGCTGGTCGCGCTGCAGGTCATCCAGTTCTACATGCAGCAGTTCGAGGGTCTAGAGAAGCTCTACCGCAGCCTATGACTCCGACGCCGCTCGCCGGCTCCGCGACTAATGCCCGGGGCGCCGCCCGCCGATACTCCATTCCGTACGCGCCCGCGTTCCGCGCCGCGTGGGTCTTCGCCATTCCGCTCGCCGCCGCCCGTCCCCAGACGCCCGCCTAGGAGGCCCTCCCTTGTTCGGCTCCGCCCTGCCCAAGCTGATCACGCTCGTCACTCCGCTCGTCCTCCCGGCCCAGATCATGTCCACGTCGCCTCAGGCGAAGTGGTCCCTCCGGGAGAAGGCCGCCGTGGTCCAGACGGCCGCGCGCGGCACGTCCGCGCGCGCAATCGTCCCTGCATCCCCAACCCGACCCGACGAGCGAGACCTGGCCTCCCTGAACATCCGGCTGCCCGAGCCTCTGGGCGCCGCCGTCATTCCGCCGGCCAAGCCCGCCGCTACCCAGCCCACCACGGTGGCTGCGACCAAGCTGGCCCCAGAGGCGCCGGCTACAAGCGCCGCAGTGACGGCCACGGCGCCGGCTGCGGCGGACGCGCTTCGCGGCCTCCACGTCACAGGCTGGGTGGCGCTCCTGCCCAAGCGGATGGGCGAGCTGGTCGACTTCATCGACAAGAGCCACTTGAACGCGGTGATGATCTGCATCAAGGACGAGGCGGGCACGCTCTTCTGGCGGATGAAGACCCCAGGCCAGGATGGGCCGCACAGTTTCTCCAAACTCCTGTCCGACCTGAAAAAGCGCGGCATCAAGACTGCGTGTAGGTTCGTCTGCTTCAAGGACGCCCAGCTCGAGAAGCAGAACCCCGAGATGAGGTTCGATGCCACGCCAGGTGAGAAGCGCGTTCCGCTCTGGGTCGACCCCTCCAATCCGAAGGTCGAAAGGCACGTCCTCTCCCTGCTCGAGGAGACTGCCAAGCTCGGATTCGACGAGATCAATCTCGACTATGTCCGCTTCCCCGACAGGGTGAAGATGACGACGCCGCTGGGCAAGAAGGTCGACATCATCAGCAACTTCATCAGGAAGGCGCGCGAGACCGTGAAGCCCTACAACGTCCGCCTGACGGCATCGGTGTTCGGCTACGTGGCCTGGGACGAAAAGAAGGCCAACGTCGGCCAGCGCATCGAGGACATCTACCAGCACCTCGACGGCGTCTACTTCATGCTCTACCCGTCGCACTTCGCCAAGGGTGACCTCGGATTCAAGGACCCGTCGGCGCGGCCCTACGAGGTCGTCCGACTGGGCATGGAGGCTGCCCGGCGGCACTTCGAAAAGACGCCTCTCGACATCCTACCGTGGATCCAGGTCTTCAGCTTGAAGAACGACCACCGGTACGGCTCCCGGGAGATCCTGCAGCAGCTCAAGGGCAATGAGGACGCGGGCATCTGGGGCTACTGGGCCTGGGACCCGGGCTGCGAGTACCGGGCCCTGAAAGAAGCTCTTCCAATCCTGGCGCGCGAAGGCTACCCGCCGGTCAACGAGGCCTACTTCACGGCCCGGGCTGCCGAGGCGGCCAAGAAGTCCGGCACGCAGCTGGCCGCCAAGACTTCCAAGGCGGCCAAGGCGGCGACTGCCGCCAATCCCGCTTCCGCCCAGGTAGCGGCTGCCCCCGCCGCGGAGAAGACCACCTCCACCGCCCGGCCTGCCAAGACGCCCGCGGCCACCAAGGCCAAGCCCGCCGCCGCTGCGGCAAAGGGCAGTCCGGACCAGATGTATTCGTACTGAAGGGCGGGGCCGCCTCAGGGTTGAACGGCGGATCGCATGCTCCAGAAGAGAGCCTGCATCGCCGCCCAGGTCGCCAGCGCACCGAGCCCGGCTAGCAGCCGCAGCGTGTTGAGCGGACCCGACTCTACGGGCACGTAGAGGTAGTTGAGGAGCCAGCCGCCGCCCGAAGCGACGGCCAGGGTCAACGCGAGAAAGCCCAGACCGATCAGGGTCCCGGGCAGAGACTGGCCGATGAAGGTCAGGCCGCTACCGGGCATCAGCAGGTTGAAGAGCGCCGCCTTCTTGAAGGCCAGCGTCCGGAGCTGCTCGGCGCGTTCCTTGGGGCTGACTCTCTTGCGACCGGCCTCGTCGGCGCACCCGGCGCAGAAGGCCTTCTGGTCCTGCACTTTCTGACAACCGTTGCAGACGATCTTGAGGCAGTGGTAGCAGCGGCGCATCAGAACATCCAGCCTCTCCCGCGTGAAGATCAGGAATCCGACGAGCCCGCCGCCGAACAGGAACCAGCAGAGGAAGAGCAGGATCGGCTTATCGAGAGTCAAAAGACCCAGTGTGCCCGAGAAGGTGAAGTACTGGCCAAGCCGCTGCTCGTCCAGTGTGTCGGGGATGAGGAGGAGCTTGGGAGGGTTGAAGCTGGCGGCCTCGAAGCGACCGAGCTGGTCGTCGGGGCGGGCCACCGAGCGCGCCCACCGCAGGTACTTCTCCATGCTCTCGACGTTGCCCGCGCGGGCATAGATGGCGCTGATGTTGAAGAGCGCGCGGGCGTTCGCGGGGTTCTTCCCGAGCGCCTTGTTGAAACCGTCGAGGGCCGCCTGCGTGTCGCCCTTGTGCGCGTCGAGCACGGCGGCGTTGTTGAGCGGACCCGCTTCGTCCTTGTAGCGGCCGACCAGCTCCTTGAACACCTTGCGGGCGGCGTCGAGCCCGGCGGGGTCGCCTTCCTGCAGCCCAACCAGCCCGAGCAAGTAGCGGGCGTTGTAGTCGCCCGGGTGGTCCTTGAGGAACTTCTCGAAGAACTCGCGGGCACCGGCGGTCTCGCCCGACTTCACGCGCTCAGCCTGGCGCAAGATGTCGAAGTTGTCCGACACGGACAGCGGCAGCAGCACGGGCACGAGCACCAGCAACGCCAGCAGCACTCCGAAGGAGCGTTTCTCGTCGGCGCGCAGCATCGGCCACGTGAGCGCCGGCAGGAAGATCACCAGCCCCGTGGGAAACACCAGCAGCAGGAACAGACTGATCGCCAGTGAGAATGGCAGGATCAACCCCTTCTGATGCCAGAGCTCCGAAAGCAAGTGGTGCAGGTCCTCGAAGTAGCGCACGGCCAGCATCGCCGCCGTGATCAAGAGCGCCAGCAGCACGGCCCGGAACAGGATCAACGCCAGGTCCGTGAAGAGGACCAGCCGCATCCAGGTGTCCCCGAGCGCAACGGATACCATCTCGAAGAGCGCGGTGAGCGAGTCCCCCATGCGCGAGCGCGCCATCAAGTAGCGGTACTTCACCAGATAGTAATTGAGGCTGCGCGCGTCGTAGACGCGTCCCAGGTCCAGGAGGATTCCCGCCTCGTCGAGTTTGCCGGCCTCGACGAGCCGGGTGGCGCGCTCCAGCACCAGGTTGGCGTGGCGCACCGAACGGACCCGTCCCTTCAGCAGCAACAGGTCGCCCGCTACCTTCAGGTGCGCCCGCGCGCTGTCCGGCAGCCCCCAGGAGAGCGCCTGCAGCCCGAGCGACACGTGCCAGTCCGGCTGCGTGATCTTCTGCGAGAGCAGGTCGTTGAACGTCTCTTCTGCCGTCTTCTCCAGCTCCGGCTGGAGCATGCCCAGCTTGGGTGCCATGACACGGCAGATCCAGGCGTGGACGAACCGGGCCAGCGTGTTCTCCGGCCGGTTGGTGAGGAAGACTTTCAGGTCCTCCAGCAACTTCTCGTCGAAACCGTCGGCCTTGGCCCCATCGGCGAAGAGCATCTTGGCGCGCGCGATCTCGGCGAGCAGCTCCTTCTTCTCGTCCTCGTATCCCTTCGACAGCCCGGCGTCGAGCATCTCGGCCAGGCTGGTCTTCAGCTTCAGCGCCTCGGAGTAAAAAAGCTCCGTCTTCTTCGCCGACGCCAGGTAGGAGTTCAGACGATTCAACGCCTCTTTTCGGTCCTGACGGCGAATCAGGATGCGGGCCGAAACGAACAGGTCCAGCGGGTCGGTCTTGGCCGGTGCCGACTGCTCCAGGTACCGCGTCACGTGCGGCGCCAGGACCTCGGCGTGCTCGATGAACTTGTTGACGTTGGAGGCCGCCTCCTGGGGCTTCCCTAGCCGCAGGTAGGTCTTGCCCAGCAGGTACTCGATCAGGTAGTTGTCCTTGTGCTGGCCATAGAGCTCCTCCAGGAAGAACTGCAGGTCCTGCATGTTGCCGCCCGTCAGCTTGGACAGCACGCGCCCTAGGTCGAAGAAGATCTCCGGGTTGAACACCGCGTTGGACAAGAGCAGCACGTACTCCTCGAAGGCGTCCTCCGGGCGGTCCTCGGCGACGGCCTTCTGCGCAGCCGTCATGTGGTAGGCCGAGAAGCCGTCCTTCTGCAGCCGTCCCACCAGCACTTCCTTGGACCGAGCGGCGTGCGCCAGCAAGGAGCCGGGCGTCAGCTCGCTTACCTTTTTCAAGGCCTGGACGGCTAGCTGGACGCGCTCTTCGAACTGGTTCTTCGTCGGCGCCAGCTTGGCCAGCGAGAGATAGACCTCGCCGATCTGCAAGTAGACCTGGCTGAATTTCGGGTCGACGTCGATCGCCTGCAGGAAGCTGTAAAGCGCCTTCTCGTAGTTCCCCTTCTCCTTGAAGTCGAGTCCGTCCAGGAAGAGCTGCTCGGCCTGCATGGTCCCCTTGTCGCCCAGGCCCGCCTGCGGCTCTAGCGACACGGGCGGCACCTGCGGGTCGCCACCCGCGGGGGCCGTCGTCGGATCGCTCGGGTCGACGCCAGGGCGTGGGATGGGCCGATCCGCGTCCTGCTTGGCGGTGGGCGAGTCCTCGGCGCCGCCGAGCGGCATCTGCCCGCCGTCCTCGGCGCGCTGCTGAGGAGAGAGCTTGTCCAGCTTCGCCTGCATTTCCCTGCCGAAGATGTTGGACGGGTCCAGTTTGAGGATCTTGTTGACGGCAAGCTGCACCTTGTCGAAGCGCTGCATCTTGTAGAGCCCCTTCGTCACCAGGACCCAGACCTGGATGTTCGAAGGGTTGGAGCGCAGCGCGTAGAGCCAGTACTTGACGGCCTGTTCGACCTTTCCGAGCTTGGCGTACTCCAAGCCGGCGAAGACGCGCGCGCGAGCGTTGCCGGGGTCGATACGCAGGATGCGGCGGAAGTAGTCGAGCGCCGACAGGTGGAGCTCGAAGCGGCGGTTCTCGTCGTCGGCCGACTTGGCCAGCTTGCTGAGCGCGAGCCCCAGATATCCCAGAGTCGTCAGGTTGTTGGGGCGGTACTTCTTGACGATCTCGTCCCACTGAAAGACGGCGCTCTGCAGGTCGCCCAGCTTGGCCAGCTCCAGGCCCAGCTGGAACATCACCGCCGGAACGGGGCGGACTGCGAGGATGGCCTGGAACTGCTGCACGGCGTCTGCGTGTCGGCCGCGCGCCGAGTAGGCGCGGCCGAGCAGGAACCGGGCCTTGAGATTGGCGGGGTTGGAGTCGACCTGCGCCTTGAGCTGGTCGAGCGAGGGCCCGGGCTGGCTGGAGAGCGCCAAGGCGGCCGTCGTGCCAGGGAAGGCCGCCAGCGCCAGGGCCAGCAGACCTCCGAGGATCCAACGCGCGCGCCCGGCCATCACCGTCTCACGCAGGGTCGACCAGGAACAGGGTCTGGCCGGCTTTGACCGGCTCGGCGTTCTGCGCCTCGCAGGCGACGATGCGCCCCCGAACTCCGGCCTTGATCTCGTTCATCAGCTTCATCGCCTCGACGATGCAGACGACGGTCTCGGGTCCGACGACGTCGCCTTCCTTGACGTAGACGGACTTGTCGGGAGCGGAAGCGCGATAAAAGGTGCCGACCATCGGGCTGACGATCGGGACGTGGTTGGACTTGACCTGAGCCGGCGGGGGGGCGGCGGCCTGCTCGGGTGCCGGGACCGCAGCCTGACCGGGAGCGGCCACGGCCGCGGGAGGGGACGCCAAGGCCGCGGCCGGCGAGCTTCGCGTAGCCTTGAACTTGAGGCCGTCGATCTCGACGTCCAGCTCCTCCAGCCCGAACTCCTGGGCTAGCTTCAACAGTTCACGGGTCTCTTCTACGATTCGCTTCACGAGCTCTGTCTCCGCAATTCGCTGGCCAGCCGGCCCAGCTCCTCGAGGCGATGCTGCATGCCCGACTTGGTCAGCTCGGGTCGCGCCCTGCGCGCCAGCTCGCGCAAGCTCGCCGTGGGGTGTCTCAATCTCAGGTGCGCCACGTCGCGCAGGCGCGCCGGCAGGGCGTCCATGCCACCGGCCGCCTCGAGCGTCCGGATGGCCTCGAGTGTCTGCACGGCGCTGCGGCTGGTGCGGGCCATGTTGCCGACCTCGCAGTTCACGACGCGGTTGATGTCGCTGCGCATTCGGCGCGTGACCAGCAGGTCCTCCAGCGACAGCATCGTCTCGAAGGCGCCCATCATCCCCATCGCCTCCGCAATCGCCTCGCGGTCTTTCAGGTAGAGCAACGGGCGCCCACCGCGGGAGCTCTCGTGCAGCGGCAATCGCGTGCGAAGGATCAAGTCCAGGAGCTCCCGCGGTCCCATGAGCTCGAAGTGGCCGTCGGTACTGGCGTAGGCGCCCCGCCAGATCGCCCCCCGCAGCACGCCCGAGCGGCAGCAACGCTTGAGCGGCCCCCTGCCCGCAATCTGGGGTGGCCCGGAGAGAACGGCATCCAGCCGGCCGCCCTCGATGGCGGGCCCTCGGGCGCTCGCCGGACGCGTTTCGAAGCAAAAACCGAGGAGCCTGCCCAGCGCGGTAAGCCGGGGAACCAGGGCCGCGGGGATGGCGCACAGGGTGGCCCGGCTGTCACCCATCGACAGCCAGAGCGCATGCAGCTCCCAGCGACCGCAGCAGGCCTCGCCGGCGGGCAGTCCGCCGATCTCCTCCCGCAACGCGTTGGTGAGCTTGGCCATGACGACGAATTGGACCCCGGCGGCTGGCCGCTTGTTCAGCGGAAAACCGCGCAGCCGGCGCCGAGAGATCATAACACAGCGCGCTCTCGCGGCCCCGTGGCCGGCGCTTCAGCGGGCGGCCGCCGGCACCCGCTCCGGATGGCGAAGGACGCTCTGAACCAGCATCTGGGAGATAGCCGTGGCGCGGTAGAGGACCGAACCGTCCGGCGCCAGCACGACCACCGTCGGCAAGTAGTCGACCTCGAGTGGGGCGAGCCAGCGGGCGGCGGGATCGCAGAGCCAGGGGAAGGAGTACTCGCGAGCGCGGCAGTAGTCGGCAGCCTGCCGGGGCGTACGGGCGACGAAGACGACCCAAAGCGAGGCGGCCTCGGAGCGCCGGATTCGCTTCAGGTTCTCCTGGACCAGGCCGAGCATGTCCTGCTCGGCGGGGGTGTCGAGCCCCGCGAACATCAGGATGCGGTGCTTCTTCGCGGGTCCGGCGCCGGCCTCGACCGCCTTTCCGTCGGCGTCGAAGAGGGGCGGTAGCTCTGCCGCGCTTGCGGTCAGGCCGAAAACAGCGGCAAGCAGGAGGCTCATCACGGCGCTGCGCACGCCGACAGTGTACGGGATCGCAGCGGGAGGCGCCTAACGGTCGTCGCCCAGGGGCAGGCGCGTGTCCTCGGGGCGGACCGGCTCGGTGGCTGTCGCTGGCTTGGGGACGTGCAGCCGGCCGGCTTCGACCTGGGCCCGCTGGCCGCCGATGAGCACGACGCTGCCGGCGCCGGGTTTGAGCGACTCCACCTGCACCTTGCCTTCCTGGACTTCGACGGTGGTGACGGTCCGGTGGGTGACTCGATATCGGGTGCCCCAGACCGTGATGACGGCCTCCGGCGTGCGGACGCGGAAGTGGAGCTTCTGCTTCTCGACCGAGAGCGCGAGCGCCCCCGTTTCGAGCCGCAGCTCGTCGGCTCCGGCCACCAGCTTCGCTGCCCCGCCGACCTCCACCGTCGTCCCGTCGGAGTAGGCGAGGACGGCGGCGGCCGTTCCCTCGGGTGCGGCAGGAGTCTCGATCCGCGCGCCCTCGGCGACCGTCGCGCCTGCGGCGGTGGGCTGTCCGCCGAGCGTCACGCCCCGGATGGCCGTGGACAGTGCGGCCCCCCCGGCAAGGGCGGCGGCTGCCTCGACCTGCTCAGGCGGTCGCGCCGCCACGACTACGGGCGCGGTGCCGACAGAGCTGCGGCCCGGGCTCATCATGAGGACGGCCACGACGGCCATGCCGGCGAAGGCGCCGGCCGCGGCGAGCCGCCATGACGTCAGCCAGGCGGGAAGGGCCGCGGGGCGAAGGGCGGGCGACGGGCGCTCCCTCAACCGCCTGGAGATGGCGGCCAGAACGGCGGGCGGCGCGGTCTCTTCCGGGATCTTGTGCAGGCCGCTGACCAGGGCGCGCATCAGGGTCAGCTCGCCGGCGCAGGTTCTGCAGCTCTTGAGGTGCTCTTCGATTCGGCAGCCTGCGGCGTCGCCAAGCTCACCCTCGGCATAGTCCGAGAGCTGGGCCTGGATCTCTTCGCAGCCAGAGTTCATCGGGGTCTCCTTGATTCGGCCGGGTGCGGGGGAGCGGCTCAGCCAGAGGTTGGTTCCCGGAACATGTGGACGACGGCTGCTGCCAGAAGGATAGACACCCACTCGGAGTATAATCGGGCAGGGCCTCTCGGGCGAGCGCGGCGGGGCGCGACGGAGGCTGGCCCGCTGAGGCAAGACGCAGAATGGCAAGGCGCTCCTGGCAACGATGACGCGGCTCCGGCGACTCATCCCGGCAAGGCGAGGGATCGGCGCGCTTCCGGTCATCGTGATGGCGTTGCTGATGGTGCTGGCATTCGTGGGGCTGGCGCAGCGGCAGTTCGGTAGCCAGGTCGCCAATCAGACCTACCGGCTGGCGATGGGGCGGCTGGCCGAACAGCTGGCCGATTCGGCGGTCGAGGAAGCGTTGCACGTCGTGCGGACGCACGCCAACGACCCGGGCCATCCGATCTTCATGGAGTTGCGGGGAGAGGTCTATCCCGACCAGACGGCCGAGGTTCCGCTGACGGTGCGGGCCCCGCACGCGGAGCGGCTGGCGCGCGAGGCCCCGTTCCGCGGCTTTTCGCTCGAGGACGTGCGAGCCGACATCGTCTGGCAGGCCCAGTTCTCGCACTTGCCTTACGAGAAGTTCGGGATCGTCCGGTGCCGGGCGCGGGCGGGCATCCGTCTGGGGCTGGCCGAGAAGGTGGCGCGCACGGTGGAGACCGGGGTCGATCTGAAGGTCGTCCTTGCCTCGACACCCAGACCCTTCGACCAGACGACGGTCTACATCCAGGACGGGACCAGCCTGGGAACGGCGCGCTCCAACCGGCGGATGGAAGAGGCACTCAAGAGCCTGGAGGCGTTCGGCGCGGAGCGGACGGAGCTGACGCGCCGTCTGGAAGCTCGGAAGGCACAGGTGGCGCCGGCCGGGTCGGCCACCGCGCTCCTGGTCGAGTACGGACAGGTCGATCTGCCATCGCTCGGGCCGCTGGTGCACCGGATGGACGAGGATCGGCTGGTGCTGTTCCGGGTGCAGGATCGAGTGGAGTTGAAGGAGCTGGATCTCGGGAGCGCCGTGGCGCGGTACGAGGCGGACCTGGAGCGCGTGGACCGCAAGCTGGCCTCCGAGCGGCAGTCGCTGGAGGCCGCCTTTGACGACGCGGCGCGTCACCGCGACTACCTGGCGGCGCTGCGCGAGGCCGCGTCCAAAAGGACTCGGTTTCTCCAATGGCTCCTGGGCTTTCAGAATGCCACGAGCGAGTTCGGCGGCGACTCCTATGAACGGCTGGCAGAGTTTCACTACAAGCTGGAGCTGGTGGAGTGGAAGCGCAAGGCGTTTCACCACATCAAGGAGGCGCCGGGTGCCAGCGCGAAGGCGCAGCTGGAAGCGCTGATGGCGCGCCTGGGCCGACTGAACGGAGTGGTCTGGGTCGAGAATCCGACCGAGACGCTCGAGCTGGACGGCAGGCTCTCCGAGCTGAAGGGGCTGCTCATCCTGGTGACCAGCGGCGCCGTGCGGCTCTCGGGCACCAACCGCGGCGCGGGACCCAACGACCTGCTGACGGTCGTCGCCTTCGGCCGGATGAGCGTGGATGGCGACGTGCGCGCCAGCCTCGTCCCGCGCGCCGGCGTCGTCGTGCCCCCGTCGGCGACCATCCACGGGAACCTGGTTCTCCGCGACGCGGCGGACGCGACTGCCTTGCAGGGAGCGGTGAAGCGCGACCCGCGATACTACTCGGGGCGGACGACGGCCGAGGATGCCAGCGGCGCCTACCCCGACTACTACCTGTGCGGCCTGGGCCCGCGGCCGGTCTACCGGGAGGTGGAGCGGTGAGGCGTGCCTTCACGGCCGTCGAGGTGCTGGTGAGCGTCGCCATCCTGGCGATCGCCCTGGTGCCGGTCTTGAGCATGCTCACCTCGGGGACGAAGGAGTCGGCCTACGGGGAGTACCACATGATCGCGCAGACCCGCGCCGAGACGATCATGCAACTGCTGGCATGCCGGGACTGGCAGGCGTGGGAGAACCTGCCGAAGGGCGTGGCGTCGCCGGTCCCCGAGGCGCTGACGACGCTGGCCGTGGAGCTGCCGGAGGACTTCCGGACCCGCCTTGCCGGCTTCGAAGAGACGGTGACCTGCACGCCGATCGACAACGGGCTGGTCGAGCTCTCCGTCGAGTTGGCGTGGCTCCTGCCTGGTGAGGGCGCCCAGCAATCCCACCAGTTCAGGCTTCGGCGGCTGCTAGCGAAACCGGACGCCGGACTCGCGGCCGACTACGCGCCCAGACAGGGGTCTGCGCCATGACGCGGCGCGGCATGACGATGGTCGAGCTGGTCGTGATGACGGCGATTGCCTCGGTCGTCATCGGGACGGTCTACTTGATCTTCTCGGCGGGCTCCCGGCACGGGGGGCGGATGGAGGAGAAGCTACGCGGCGTCCAGGGCGCCCAGATCCTGCTCGACTACCTTTCGGCCGATCTCGAGGGCGCCATCGTCAGCGCCTCGCGACCCATCCGAGTAGAGAGCATCGGAGGCGGAGCGAAGAACCGGCTCGCCTTCGACCGCTACGACGGCGATCGGAATGATCATCGCTTCGGGGGCTATCTCCCGGTCAAGCGCGTCGCCTACGTCTTCGACCCGAAGACCCACCGTGTGTCGCGGGACGGCCAACCGATGCCGCTCGGTGCCTTCGTCTCGGTGCGCTTCGAGCTGACCCGAGCCGCCCCCGAGCTGTCGCCCCGCCTGCTGGGCGACGCCGTCACCGTCGTGATGACGACCGCCCCCATCGAGGCGCTCCAAGCCGGCGAAGTCGATCCCCGCTCCACTTCCACCTTCGCCCAGGCCATCGCCTTTCCCACCCAGTCCCCCCTCGATCCGCTCGCCACCTGGCTCCCCAACTACTACGGCACGCCCTGAAGCACGGCGAGGGACATCCGCGAAGAGCCGTGGTGAGAGCCCGACCCGGGCTTTTCGGGCTAGGGCTAGGGCACGGGGAAATCCCGTGGCGCTTACCTGTACCGGCCTTTTTGCAGCCTGGGCTTGGAGTGGGCGAGGCGGGCTACTTGACGCTGGTGTCGGGGAGCTGGCCCACGGAGCCGAGCAGCTGGTACCACTTGCGGGCGGCGGACCAGTCGTCCTTCTGGAGGATAGCGAAGGCCAGCTTGTCTCGCAGGTGCTTGATGAGTGGCTGGTAGGCGCCCAGCTCCTCGGGCTTTCGCTTAGCGAAGCTCGAGATGAGCAGATCGAGCGTGTCGAAGCGCTGGGCGGCCAGCTCCTTCTGCACAGCAGCGGCGATGGCTTCCTCGAAGGGCTCGGCCTTCTCCTCGTCGCCCTTCTCGCGGGCCCGCTGGATGCGCCAGAGCCGGTAGCGCAGAGGCACGTCCAGCGTCGCCTTCTGGATGACGATGGCACCCAGGATGACCGTAGCGGCGCCTCCGATGGTGGCGCCTATGGCCGCGCCGGTCGCCGGGAAGAGCGCGGCGCCGATGGCGGCGCCCGCCGTCAGCCCGCCGAACTTGAACCCGGCAATCGCGGCGCTGCGCAGGATGGAGGCGCCGAAGCACCAGGCAATTCGCCCGACGGTCACGTCGCCGCTGGCGAAGGCGAACTTCAGTCCGCCGATGTACTCGGTGCGTTCGTAGGCTCCGGCTGCGGTCTCGCCCGTGAGCACCTTTGTGACGTCCTTCGTCCCGGCCGCCAGCGCTTCTCCCAGCCTCACGGAGTCGAGCCCTTCGAAGAACTCGATCACCTTCCCCGCAACGACGTGGATCGACAGAACTCCCAGCGTCGCCACTCCGAACCGAGTCAGCTCACGCAGGAATGGCTGGGCCAGGATGACGATGTCGGAATCGAAGACAAGGTCGAAACTGCCGGGCGCTTTCTCGTCCACGCGCCGGATGCAGAAGTCGATGGCGACGGAGCCGTTGGTGTAAACGACCGTGCCGCCGGCATTGCGGACCTTCTTCTGAACGGCGGCTGGAGCCCGCGACAGGTCGAACCGAGCCACGCCGCCCAGGTTCATGAAGACGCGGTCCGAATCGTCGACGAACGACATCTTCAGCTCGAGCTTGAGCCGGTCACCCTTGTTCGCCCGATCGACGGCCTTCCGCAGGGCGGAGTCGAGAGCCCTGTGGAGCCGCTGCGTGATCTGGGTTGTGACCGTCTCCCGTGACGGCTCATCGGCCAGAACCGGCGCAAAGAGCGCCGCCAGCACGACGAGACCGGCGGGAAGCAGACGTAGCGCGCGCGCGAGCATGCCGCCCATGACTACGCCGCCCGAGGGCTGAAGGTTGCGCCGGAAAGGCGCCCCTTGCTACCACTCAGGCGTGATCGTGGAGGATGGCGCCGAAGTCGGAGTATCCGGCCGGCTCCTGGGTCCAGTAGTCGACCACGTGGCCGCCGGTGCCGATCCAGGCTCTGCGGAAGCTGCCGTCGCCGCTCATGATGCGGAGCATCTGGTCGCCCTCGCTGAAGGCCCAGTGGCGGCCGTCGGCGTAGAAGTGGTCGATCTTCATGCCCTGACGGGTTTTGATGTGCCACTGGTCGTTGGGCAGGTCCCAGGAGGTGTCTACGACGAAGCGGATCAGCTGCCAGATGAGCCCCGACGGGAGGACGCCCGTGTTGATGCCTAGGCCCGAGTCGTTGGGCAGCCCGAACCACATGCAGTGGGTGACCGACTGGGCCCCGTGGACCAGCTGGTGCTCCCGGCCCCACTCGTGGTGGAGCGTCACGGTGATGTCTCGCGCCAGACCGAACCCCTCGCAGGAGCGGTCGCTGACGTCGAGCACGCTCGAGAAGACGCTGGCCAGCTGCTCGGCACCGGCGCTGAATCCGACGGTCATCTGGCCGCGGGCCTGGCGGTCGTGCAGGAGGCGGCAGAAGATGTGCTTGTCGCCGTAGAAGTGCTCACCCAGCGCCTGGTAGCGCTGCATCCCGAGGAACGTGTTGCCGCCACCCAGGATGACCACGGGCGCGTTGACGAGGAGCTCGAAGAGTACGTCGACGTCCTCGCGGCTGAGGCCCTGCGACCAGAAGAAGGGTTGCGGCTCCAGCCCCCACTGGGTGAAGCGGTTCAGGAACCAGGAGAACTTGCCCCAACCGAAGTTCTGGCTCTCCATCTCGTCGCCGTCGCGCACGTTCTCGCTCATCGGCAGGTAGAGCAGCCGCTTGTCTTCGTGCTCCTCCAGCGCGCGCTGGACGATGATGTCTCGGTGGATGTAGGGGCTGCAGTTGTGGGCGCTGTAGATGAAGGTGGTGGGATGCATGTGCAGTGGGGCTCTCGTGGGTCAGCGGTGAGTGGAGATGTCGCCCGACAAGATGCCATGACTAGCCCCCATCATGCAGCAACCATGATCGGGCCCGATTTCGGCCCTTTTGGCCGGGCCGCGCCGCTAGGCGGCCGCCCGTCTCAACAGCCAGAACCCCACGCCCCCCAGGAGAATGTTTGGCGCCCAGGTCGCAATGGCGGGGTGGACGTGGCCGGCATCGCCCATCGTCCGGCCCATGCCGAGCAGGATGTAGTAGAAGAACATGATGAGGATCGAGAGCCCAATCCCGAGCGAGGTCCCGCTGCGGCCGCGGCCGATGGCGAGCGGGGCGGCCATGAGCGTGAGGAAGAGGCTGGCCATCGGAAAGGCCGTCTTGAAGTAGAGCTCGACCCACTCCTTCTTCGTAACAGCGCCGCGAGACTCGAGCTCCCGGATGTGCGCCCTCAGCTGGCCGATCGACATCTCCCTGGGCAAGCGCTCACGGTCGGGGATCGGCTCGGTGAACCGAGGGTCGACGGGGTAGAGCCAGCTACCGAAGCGGATCTCGTCGGCGAGCTCGCCTTCCCGGGACAGATCGTGCGTGCGGCCGCGGGTGAACTCCCAGCGCCCCTGGGCCAGTTTCCCGGCGCTCGCCTCGGTGATCCGAGGAAAGCTGTCCGGCTGGAACTGGTAGATCGTCACGTCCGACATCGAATCGCTCTGTTGTGCGTAGTGGCGGACGAACATGGTGAACTCCTGGCCGGCCTCGAAGAAGACGTCCTTGGCGATGCGGGGCAGCGGCTTGACGAGGACGACCTCATTGAGACTCGTTTTCTCCCGCAGGTAGTTTGCCTTCGGCACGACCCACTCGTGAACGGCCATCGTCCCCAGGCTCGCAGCCAGACCGAATCCGATCAGCGGGGCGGCGATGCGCCCAAACCCGATGCCGCTGGCCTGGAGCGCCGTCAGTTCCGAGTCGGAGGAGAGCCGCCCCACGGTCATCAACACCGCCAGGAGCACGGCCATCGGAGCAGCCGTGGTCAGGACGACGGGCATCGAGTACATGAAAATCTTCGCGATGGTCGCCAGCGCCACGCCCTTGATGACGAAGAGGTCGATCATCTTCATCAGGATGTTGACCATCCAGAGCGTGCTGAACAGGACCAACCCGAAGCCGAACGGGCCCAGCAGCTGGCCGAGGATGTAGCGGTCGACGAGCTTCATGGGCCAGGCCGGGGGGCATCGCGCGGCCTCAGCCGCTGCGGAACAGGACCGGCAGCAGCTCTACGACAACCGCCAGCAGGAGGATGCCGCCGAACATCAGTCCGAACCCGATGGCGATCTCGCGGCCGAATTTCGACGGATGCTGGCCCGAGATGAGGCCGTAGACGATGGCGATGCAGAGACACGCCGCCACCAGCGTCGCCAGCGTGAAGCCGATGCCTATCACGCGGCCTGCCCTCCGCGCTGCATCTTCGCCAGCGTCTCTCGGTTGACGGCCAAGTCATGCGCATCGAGCATGACCAGCAGATTCAACAGCCCCGACAGCAGCGCGAAGCAGTCCCCGATGTCCTTGACGGCCACCGGGATTTCGCCGCGACGGTAGGGCAGAAGCGCATCGACGTACTGTGAGCTCTGCCAGAAGAAGCCGACCAGGTAGTTCACGATGCCGACAAAGAACGGGTAGAGGTAGATGAACACGAGCCGCCAGACCGTGTCGATCGGGCCCTCCAGGTCTCGACCGCGGTCCGTCTGCTGGAAGGGCGCCTGATAGTCCTGGTAGGTGTGCAGAATGTTCTTCTTGTACTTGGCGAAGAAACCGCCGCCCCTCTCGGCGTCGGGGTGGAGCGTGACGCCGAACATGAACATCGCCGTCAAGACGACGAAGAGCACCGCGCCTCGCCGCCTCAGCCCCAGCAGCATGTGGCCCAGCCCCGGAAGGAGCGCGCCGCTCAGTGAGATGCCCAGAGACTTCATCGGCTCGACCTGGCGGCTCAGTGGCCCGGCGGATTGGCGGCGATTCCCTTGTGCCGCCGGTGGAGGTATCCCGAGAGCCTGCCCAGGTCGCGTCCCAGCTTCCAGACGATTCCGGAGCAGATGTAGAGGGTGGCGATCAGGAAGATGAAGTCCTGCTTGTAGGCGACCATGGCCACTGCCACGCCAGCCAGCGCCGCCATCTTGAAGTAGACGGTATTGGGTCCATCCTCGGACTTCTTCTTCTTCGGGTACGGGACGGTGCTGATCATCAAGAAGGCGGCGCCCGCCGTCATTGCGAGGTAGCCGCCGGCCGGGAAAGCCGAGAAGTGGACCAGGTCGTAGAGGGCGCAGGACGCCAGGAAGGTCGACGCCGCGGGAATCGGACAGCCGACGAAGAAGTAGGAGGGCGGGTTGGGGGAGCGCGCCATCACGTTGAACCGAGCCAGTCGCGCGGCGCCGCAGATGACGTAGAGCAAAGCCACGAGAAGCCCCGCCGTGCCGAAATTACCCAGGGCAATCTTCAGCATCAGGCAGGCCGGAGCGACGCCGAAGCTGATCAGGTCGGCCAGCGAGTCGAACTCCTCGCCGAACTGCGAGGAGCTCTTTAGCATTCGCGCGACACGGCCGTCCATGGCATCGAAGACGTTGGCGAAAAGGATGAACCAGGCGGCCTTCTCGAGGTTGGCCGGTTCATCGACGGTGAGGAGCGCGATGGCCGTGAAGCCGAAGGCGAGGTTGGCTGCGGTGAACAGGTTCGGAAAAACGTAGATGCCTCTCACGAAACCTCCCCGAGCACCGTTTCGCCGGCGCGCACGCGGTCCCCGACCCGTACCGAGATGGACGTGGAGACCGGAAGGAAGAGATCGACCCGGGACCCGAACCGGATCATCCCATAGCGAGCCCCGCATTTCAGCTCGTCGCCGAGCTCGGCGTAGCAGACGATCCGGCGGGCGATCCAGCCCGCGATCTGCCGCACCAGGTACCGCTGGTCGCCGTACTCGAGCCCGAGACTCAATTGCTCGTTCAACTCCGAAGCCTTGTCGACGAACGCCATGTGGAACTCGCCCGGGCTGTAGTAGCGGTAAGCCACGCGGCCCGAGACCGGAGCTCGATTCACGTGGCCGTCGAAGACCGACATGAAGATACTGATGCGCTGTGCCGGCCCGCCGATGAACGAGGGCTCAGACACCTGCGCGATCTCGATGACCTTGCCGTCGGCGGGCGAGACCACCAGACGATCGCCCTGGGGCGTGTTGCGCTCGAAGTCGCGGAAGAAGAAACAGCAGAAGATGCCGAAGCCCAGAAGCAGGCCTCCTACGCTGCTCGATAGCGGCAGCAAGAGCAGGCCCGACAGAAGGCCGGCCAGAATGAACGGGATGCCCTCGCGCGCTATGGGCAGTCCGAGCGGCCGTGGAACGGGGGCCTTCAAGCCTTACTCCCCCGAGCCAGAGCCCAGACCCCCGCGCGGTCGGAGCTCGCGCTCAGCAGAAAGCGCCCGGCCGATCGGCCAGGGCGCTCATCGTGCTCCATCGGAACTGCGTCCGCCAGCACGGCCGCTAGGCTGCGGATGCGGGATCCTGCGACCCGGCAGCCGCTTCGGGCGAGGCTGCGGCGGTCTCCGTGGAGCCGGCCGCGATGACGGCGATCCGCTTCTTGGACTTGCCGAAGGTCTCGAACTTGACGAGCCCGTCGGCCGTCGCGAAGAGGGTGTCGTCCTTGCCACGCATCACGTTCTTACCCGGGAAAAACTGGGTGCCGCGCTGCCTAACAAGGATGTTGCCGGCGCGCACGAACTGGCCGCCGAAGCGCTTCACGCCCAGCCGCTGCGACTGGCTGTCGCGGCCGTTGGTAGTGCTGCCCATTCCTTTCTTGTGAGCCATTTGATTTCTTCCTCCGAGGATACGCCCGCCTTCTGGCGGGGGGCGCCGGGCGCTGCCTCAGTCGGCGCGCCAAGGGCCGCGTGGCCGGATTTCAGGCCTGGATGGTCAAGATCTCGACGTCGGTGTAATTCTGGCGGTGGCCGCGCCGGCGCATGTACTGCTTGCGTCGGCGGTGCTTCTGGGCGATGACCTTCTTGCCGCGGCCGTGGGCCTTGACCTTGGCGGTCACCTTGGCGCCCTCCACCAGCGGACTTCCAATCCTGGCCTCGCTACCGTTGTGGGCCAGCAGCACGCGCTCCAGCACGACCTCGGCGCCGACCTCGGCTTCGATCGTCTCGACTCGCACCGTCTCGCCGACCGAGACCTTGTACTGTTTCCCACCGGTTTCGATGACCGCAAACATGACTGCCTCCTGGACAAAGGAAAATCGGGTACCCACCGAAAACCTCGGGGGCGGACGCGCAGGATAACATGACGCAGGCGCGGAGTCAACGGGAGCGAGGGGACCCTTATCCCGCAGGTTGACTGTTGGAGCGGTTCGAGCCGAGTGAATCGAATGCCAAAGCGGCAGCCGCCGCGGCGCCAGCCAGCTGCGCGGCGCGTCCGAGGGCCGTGGACGATGGCGGCGGGGCCTGGGCGGTCCCAAGCCGGCCTGTCGTGAGAGGGCTCGGCTACTTCTCAGCGGCCTCGTGGGCGCTGCCCGTCTGTTTCCAGAGCAATCTGCCCCAGTTCGGGCCGTCTGACCATCATTTCCAGGATGACGTAGCCATCCTCCCTGGCTTTTTCTTCAGACAAAGCCTGAGGGTTGCCGGTCAACCTCCAGGTTGACCGGCAGCCCCCTGCAGTTGCCAGCCTTGCCACAGACGCTCCCGACAGCGCC
>JACPRK010000041.1 GCA_016190005.1 Candidatus Wallbacteria bacterium
CAAGTCGAGTTGCCCCAATTCGTCGCCCCATCACTGGCTATGCCCAGTTAAATGGGGCAAGTCGAGTTGACCCTATTTCTGGTTACTCATCCTCGGGGGTGGGGGGGCCGGGGCGGTGGATGCCGTACTCCTTCATTTTGCGGTAGATGTTCACTTTGGTGGTGTCGAGCTGGCGGGCGGTGGCCATGACGTTGAAGCCGTTCTGTTCGAGGTGGCGGGAGATGTGGCGGGCCTCGAAGAGTTTCTTGGCCTCCTCGAGGCCGGCTGGGTAGCTGGGCTCGCCGGTGCCGGCGGCGAGTGCGGCAGCGGCCCGCGCGGGGGGCGTCAGGCCTAGGGCGCCGGCTTCGATCGTGTCGCCGGTGGCGCGCAAAAAGGCTTGCTCGACCACGTTGCGCAGCTCGCGAATGTTTCCCGGCCAGCCGTGGGCGCGCAAGGCCGTAACCGCCTCCGGGGAGATGCCCTTGATCTTCTTTCGCATGCGGCCGTTGAAGTGCTCCACGAAGTGGCGCGCCAGGGCCTCGACGTCCTCGCGCCTCTCCCGCAAGGCCGGCAGACGCAGCCGGAAGACGTTGATGCGGTAGTAGAGGTCTTCGCGGAACTTCCCCTTGGCCACGGCCTCTTCCAGGTCGATGTTCGTCGCCAGGACCAGCCGCGCGTCGAGTCGCACCGTCTGCGTGCCGCCGACCCGCTCGAAGAGCCGCTCCTGGAGAACTCGCAAGAGCTTCACCTGGACGTCGAGCGAAAGCTCCCCAATCTCGTCGAGGAAGAGCGTCCCGCCCTGGGCCAGCTCGAATCGGCCTACCCTCCGGGCCACTGCGCCGCTGAAGGCGCCCTTCTCGTGTCCGAAGAGCTCGCTTTCGACCAGCTCCCGCGAGAGCGCCATGCAGTGGACCGGCACGAACGGTCGTGCCCTGCGGGCCGAGGCGTCGTGCACCGCCCGCGCAATCAGCTCCTTGCCGGTGCCCGATTCCCCCGTGATCAGGACGGTCGTCTCCTCGGCCCCCAGCGTCCGGACCTCGCCTAGCAGCTTCTTCATCGCTGGAGAGCCGCCCACCAGCACTCGCGCCTCGCCACCCTCGTCGGCAGCCAGTCTCCGGTAGCGTTCGAGGTCATTGGCCAGCTCGTCACGCTCCGCCGCGCGCGCCATCCCGCGAGCAGCGATCCGTGTGAACGTCGCCAGCAGCGAGCGATCCTTCTCAGAAAACGCTCGCCGTTCCACGCGGCTGTCGAGGTACAGCACGCCGGCCGCTTCGCCGCCGCTGCCGACGGGAACGCAAAGAATCGACCTCAGCGACTCGTCGAGCGAACCGACCACGGCCGCCTCGCTGGCCAGGTCGAAGGTGTCGAGCAAGAGCGGCCGCCCTTCGCGCAGCACGCGCGCCAGCAGCGTCTGGCTCACCGGCAGCTCCCGCACCGAGGGCGACTGGTCGGTCTGCACGAAGACCCGGAAGCTGCCTTGCGGCTCCCGGATGAAGACGCGCCCGCGCTCGGCGCCGACGATCGGCAAGAGCGCCGCGAGCATCCGCGAGAGGAGGCTCGGGAAGTCCGCCATGGCGCCGGGCTGGTCTGCCGCGGCCAGCAGCTCTTCCAGTCCCTCGAGGGCCGACGAGGTCGTATCCGGTGGAGTCGACATCTTCAGGACTGCAGTGTACAACTTGCGGTCCGCGTTGCGCCCGGCTGCAGCGGCGTCTAGCTCCGGCCTGCGGCGGTCCGGTCGATCACTTCCCGGACCTTGCGAGCCAGCTCGGTCGGCTTGAACGGCTTCGGCAGGAAGTTCAGGCTGGCCTGTTCGACGCCGCGCAGGAGGACCTCGTCGTCGGTGTATCCGGACATGAACATGACCGCCAAGCCGGGCGTGAGCTCGCAGAGCTTCTGGGCCAGCTCCCGACCATTCATCCCGGGCATGACCACATCCGTGAGGAGCAGCCGCACGGGGCCGGCCGCTTCTCGGAAGACGGCCAGCGCTTCATCACCGTTGCCCGCCTCGAGAACCGTGTAGCCGGCCATCTCGAGCGAGCGCCGCATCAGGCTTCGCAGCGCCTCTTCGTCCTCGACGACCAGCACCGTCTCGTGCCCCGAGGGTGTCTTTTCCACTGCGACGGGATGGCTTTCAGGGACGGCCCTCTCTCGAATCGCCGGAAGGTAAACTCGGAACTCGGTCCCCGTGCCGGGCTCGCTCGACGCGAAGATGTACCCGCCAGACTGCTTGACGATGCCGTAAACGGTCGCAAGCCCCAGACCGGTACCTCGCCCCTGGGGCTTGGTCGTGAAGAACGGCTCGAAGATCCGGCTGAGAGTCTGGGGGTCCATGCCGTGGCCGGTGTCGCGCACGCTCAGCCGCACGTACTCGCCCGGCGGCATCGGCACCGACTCATCCTCGGTACCTGCGGAGGACTGGGCCACCTCGGTGCGGATGAGGATCGTGCCGCCCTGCGGCATCGCGTCGCGCGCGTTGACCGCGAGATTCAGCACGACCTGTGAGAGCTGCGTGGGATCGACCCGGACGCACGGGAGTGGCATTTCGAGCTGCTGCTCGATGCGGACGTCCTCGCTGATGAGCCGACGCAGCATCCCCTGGAGTTCGTGGACGATCTTGTTGGCGTCGAGGATTTCGGGCAAAAGGACCTGGCGGCGACCGAACGCAAGCAGCTGATGCGTCAGCGCGGCGGCGCGCTCGGCGGACCGGATGATCGATAGAGAGTCCCGGTGGAGCGCGCTGTCCTGGTCTGTCGACTCCTCGATGAAGCGCGCATAGCCCAGGATCACCGTCAGCAAGTTGTTGAAGTCGTGTGCGACCCCACCGGCCAGCCGGCCGATCGCCTCCATTTTCTGCGATTGTCTCAGCTGCTCCTCGAGCTGGGTCTCCCGCAGGGACCGGCGATAGCCGTCGTAGAAGACGCCCGTCATTCCCGCCAGCATCTGCAACCGTTCCTGCTCCGCTGTCGAGTAACCTCCTGGCCGGTTCGCTACGGCGATCAACCCCACTACCTTCTTGCCGTGCAGGACTGGCACGCCCAGGAAGTGATGTAGCTGCGGATGGCCCGCTGGGAGCCGGTGGCGTGAAGGTGAGGCGGCGGCGTCGTTGGCGATCATGGGCGTGCCGGATAGGATCACCGCGCCGAAGAGGTTATCGAGCCGGTCGAACTCCAGGTAGCCCTCTCGCGCCTGCACTGCTCGGGCCGCCTCGAGGAACTCCTCGGACGCGAGCCCCGGGCCCTCGAGCCCTTCGTGGGCGAGCACCCGTAGCTTCGTGCCTTCCATGACGGCCCCCACGAAGCCGAGCTGGCTCTGGGTTTGTGCCAGGCCAGCCGTCAGAATTGTCCGGCTGGCTTCGACCCATGAGCCGGTGGACAGAAAGATCGACTGCGCTTCCGACAGCGAGGCCACCAGCGCGTTTCTGCCGTGCACCGCTTCCTCGGCGCGCAACCGCTCCAGCTCCGCCGTGGCTCGCGCCGAGAAGATTCGCAGCACGCGCTCGCATCCCGTCGGGCATCGGTTTGGAGTCGAGGATGGCGATATGGCCAAGGACCACTCCTTGCGTCGAGACAAGAGGCAGACCCAGGTAACTCTCCGCCTCCATGGTTCGGAGCTCGGCGTCCAGCGGATAGAGCGTCTGGACGCCGTGCGCCACATAGCAGACCTCTCCCGCGGCCACCTGTCCGCAGGGGGTGCCTTCGAGGCTGTAGGGCGGACACTCGATCCACTCCCCATCCCTGAAGAAGGCGAGCGGCGTGGCCTGCTGGAGCTGGCATTGGTGTTCCGCCACCACGCTGTAGCGAACGCCCAGGCAGACCGAGAGCCACTTCACCAGTGACTTGAAGAAGTCCAGTCCGGTGGCCTGGGCCGTCCCTTCGGCCAGGTTGGTGAGCAGCGTGTCGACCTCGCGGCGGCTCCTTTCGGATTCCACCCGGGGCGAGATGTCCTGCACCGTGCCGATGAAGATGCGCCGGCCATGGTGTTGCATCTGGGTGACCCGCAGCGCCGCCGGGAAGAGCGTGCCGTCCTTGCGACGCGCCGTGACCTCGCGCTCGCGTCCCAGCACGCGGGCCTCGCCCGTCTCCAGGTAGCGCCTGAGGTACCCGGGATGGGCGCTGCGATCGGGTTCGGGTGCCAGCATCGACACGTCACGCCCCACGACCTCCTCGGACACGTAGCCGAAGAGCCGCGTGGCGGTCGCGTTGATACTCATCACGCGCCCACCCTCGTCGATCGTGACGATGGCGTCCGCCGTGGAGTCGAGAATGGCCTGGTAGATCTCCGGGGCGAATCCGTCGATGCACACGTGAAGATACCTCCCTGGGATCGAGCCTCAGTCTACCCGGTGTTATCGGGTTCTCGCCGGTTTGCGCGACCGCCGACCGGCAGGTATCGACGGCTCGGCGGCGGGCTGCGGTGACCCCGAGCGGGTCTCGATGAGCTCCAGGACCGGGCAAACCAGCGGCGCGTCCATCCGGCGGCAATGTTCGAGCGCAGAGTTGAGCTGCTTGCGAGCCAGGGTCATCCGCCGGATGGTCAAGTCGAGCCACTCCATCTTGGCGAGGGCGATGTCAGCCGCACAGCCGGTGCCCTTTGCGGCAAGACCTCTCTCCGCCAGCAACTCACGGATCTCCCTGAGTGTGAAACAGAGCGCCTGAGCGGCCCGGATGAATCGCACGACGGAAACTGTCTCCAGCGTGAAGGCACGGTACCTGCCCGTTCCGTGCCTGTCCGCCGTCGGCAGAAGATTCCGCTTTTCGTAGTATCGAACTGTGTGGGTCGTGACGTGCGCGAGCATCGCCACCTGTCCTATGGACAGCGGTCGATCCATTTCACCACCGATTCTCCCTGCTCCTGAGCAATGATTAATACTCGTTACTCTGGCGATTCTTGTTGTAAAAAAAACTCTTACACCCTGCACCAAGGTCCAAGGTCAAGCTGCGATCGAAGAGGTCGCAGGGGAAGCTCCCAATTGTACTCCCAGCTACCGGGCTGGCGAGATTCGAATCAGTGGTCCAGCGCTTCGTCGAAGGCGGCGGCGGCTCCCGGGTGCGCGGCCTCCGAAAGGCGCCGCTGGAGCCAGGCCTTCGTCGCCGAGGACTCGACGACCGGCGCCTCGGGGCGGTCGCCCTCGACGACGGCCGATGTCACGAGCGTGACTGCGACGGCGCAGGCGCTGGTGACCGGGCTGCCCGCGAGCGCCAGGAATCCCCGCGCGTCATAGGCGACCGCGACGGGGTCGAAGCGAGCAACGTTGGCGGCGACGACCTTGGCCTCGGGAGTCTCGGGAGAGGGTTCGAAGGTCCAGCTGGTCACTGTGGAGCGGTGGGCGGCCGGGTCGTGTGCGACACTGCCTGCGAGCCGGCCGGGTTTGCTCGAGCGGACCAGCTCGCGGCGGTCGGGGAAGACCTGGTAGCGCACGAGCGCGCCTGGAAGGAAGAGCTTCTTGCCGTCGGGAAGCGGCTGATTCGTGGCGTCGCCCGCAAACGGGAACTGTGGCAGCGCCGCCGGGTCCGTGCGGTTGGCTTCGACGACGAGCTCTGGCTCCAGAGTGGCCGTGTCGGTGGAGCGGAACATCGCCAGCGCCCCGGCGGGACCTGGCGCAACCTCGAGGATCACGTGCGCCTGGTGGACGTCCCGCGTGACCCAGTCGAGCGAGAGGCGCTGCTCGGCCTGCATGTTTGCTCTGCCTGTCACCTGGACCGTGGAGCGCAGGGCCCGGGCCAGCATCGGGTAGGCCATCGAGGCCAGGAGCGTGAGGATGGCCATGACGATGAGCATCTCGAGCGGCGTCAGCCCCGTGCGGGCCGGGCGGTCGGGTGTGTGCAGGCCGGACCTCATGGCGTCACCTCCGGCGGAAGGTTGCGGTCCTCGCCGACGATCAGCGTTTCAAAAACGGCGACGGCCGGTGCCTCGCGCTCCTGACCCTCCTCCTCCCAGGTAACCGTGACGCGCGCGCCGAGCATGCTCCGTTCGCCTTCGCCCAGGTAGCTGGTAAAGGCGATGGTTCGGTGGAGCCGCTTGTAGTCCTCGGGGTACTCGAGCTTCAGCAGGAGGTCGAGCGCGGCGGTGGCTTCGGGCGAGACGCCCTCGGGATTGAGGATAGCGGCGGAGATCTGGAAGAGCTTGCCGGCGACGATGCCGCCTGTTCGCCAGCCGCGGAGGTGGGATGCCGCGGCCAGGGTCTCGGGCCGGTCGTCGGGCGTGGTGGCGCCGGTCGGGTCGTGGACGGCCGCGCGGAAGAACCATCCGCCGGAAGCGGGCTGGGTCATCTGCTGCAGCTCCTCGAGGGTTTCGCGGGCGACGGCCGCGGCCATCGAGGCGTAGCGGGAGCGGTAGACGATGCGGTAACCGCCGCTGAAGACCTGATACGCGGACACCGCGGCCATCGAGAAGACACCGACCGCGATCAGGACCTCGAGGAGGGCGAGACCGGCGCAGTGACGGCGCGGGCGGTAGGAGGCGCGGGCTTCGACAAGCGCAGCCTGAGTGGGGGAGGCGACAAGCTCAGAGGGAGTGGGGGAGGTCATCGGGCACCTCCCTTGGGAGCGCCGGGGGAGCCCTGGCCGAGCGACTGCAGGGCGCGCAGGGTGGCGTCGTCGATCTTGCCCTGCTGGCGCAACGCTCGGGCGCGCTCTTTGACTGCGGCCCACTCCTCGGGGGAGGGGACGAAGGGCGGCCGGCCCGAGCGGGCCCGAGCTGAGAGCTTGCCGAAGACGGCAGTGACCTCATCCGGAGTCGGAAGCTTCAGCGGAGCGTTCGGGTCCATTCGGACCCGGCGGCAAAGGTCCGGGTTGGCCTTCAGCTCCTCCGACCAGGCGCGTGCGACGTTGGCGCCGGCCTCGAGCAGCGACTTGAAGGTCGCCTCTGCGCCCGCGACGTCGGGCAGCGCCAGCTCGAGCTGCAGCAGGTGCTCCAGCAGCTCGCGCTTGAGCATCGGGTTGTCCGGGGGGACGCGCTCGAGGGCACCCTTCAGCACGGCCATCGCGGCCCGCAGGTCGCCCCGCCGCAGGGCGCCCTCGTAGTCGGCGCTGATCTCGTGCCAGAGCCGGCGGTCGGAATACTCGGCCGCCATTGCCAGGAAGGCGGGCGTGCGGTAGCCGAGGCGGATCAAGTCGGCCTTGACGCGCGCGGCCAGCGAGCGATACCCGGCCTCGACGTCCACAGGCGGCGGCACGGGCCGGTGGCGCCATTGTCTCCAGGGCTTCGGGCGCACGGGCGTCGGCTTGGGCGGCTCCATCGACTCGAGCACGGCCGGCTCGCGGGCCATTTCGTAGGTCGCGTCCCTGGGGCCGACGAGGTCGCGGTTCAGGAAGAGGGCTGCGGCGAAGACGAAGAGGATGCAGAGTCGGGCCGACGGCCGGTCGGTCAGCGCCAGCAGCTGCTCCAGCATCAGCGAGACTCTCCGGCGTAGGCGCTCCAGGCAGGCGACAGTCCGGCGGCGCCCAGGGAGGACGCGGGCGGCGGCGGCCGGTACATCACTTCGAGCTTGGAGCCGGGCGGGATGTGGCGGCGGTTCGGGTAGGCGCAAACCAGATTCCCGACGATCCTGGTGGCCTTTCCGGGGCCGTCGGGCCGGACGCCCCCGGCGCTGTAGATCCAGGCGTGGACGGGGGCCGGGGTCTCGTAGCCGAAGGTGGTCTCGAAGGAATCTGCCGTGCGCAGCTCGAGCATTGCGGCCTGGCTAGGGCGTTCGTCGTCCTTTCCGCGCACGAAGATGGCGAGCGCGTCGGAATCGGCACCGGGCGCGTCATAATCCTGCGGCGTGTCCGGCCCGAGCACGCCCAGCACCTCGCTGCGGCGCGCGCCGGAGGGATCGATCGTGAACTCGAGCTCGGCCTGGTCGGCGGCGACGATCGGGGCGGTCAGGTAGGGACTGTCGGTGTCGTCGGTGAGGATGGCGCCGCGGCCGGCGTAGCGGATGGGCTTGTCGTGGGCGAGGTCCTCGACGAAGATGGGGCCGTCGAGGACCAGCAGGTCGTGGTCCGGCTCGGCCAGGTCGGGGTCCTTGGCGTGGGTGTAGAGGCCGGGATAGTCGGCCAGCCGCGCGTAGCGCCGCAGCGCCGTGCGCGCCGGGAGCCGGAAGGCGGGCGGGACGATCGCAGTGGCGGACCCGCCGGAGCCGCCGGCTCCATTGAGTGAGGCGAGGTAATTCTGCGCCACCGCCTGACCGAGCGAGTTGAGCATCTGGCCGACGACCATCGACTCCAGGATGCGCACCCACATCTTGCCCGACCCGAATCGCGCGCCGATGCCCATCGTCAGCACCGTGGTGGCCAGCCCCAGGAAGTCGCCCAGCGCTGCGGCGTAGCGGTCGGCCAGCTCGATCGGCGCCCAGTAGAGCCCGAGCGGCAGCGTCACGGGCTGCAGCTGGGTCCGGTCCTCCGGGTAGGCGACGGTACCGCAAGCATCAGTCTTGCCGACCATGTCGACGCCCAGCGTGTAGAAGACGTCGCAGAACCAGCCCTGGCACTTGGTGACGCGGTGGTGGACGAGCGTGCTGAGCCCTTCGGCCTGGATGCAGTACTGCTTGCCGTCCTCGCCGGCCAGCTCCGAGGGGCGCGCAAGCCGGCCCGGCTTCGGTTCGGCGGGCGCATAGGGGCCGAGCTGTTCGAAGAGCTTGTCGGACTGGGGGCGGTCGCGCGCCAGGATGCCCTTGAATGGCGAGACCCGTACGCGGCCCTGCGAATCCGGCACGGTCGCGCCGGTCAGCGAGAAGTAGTTCGGTACCTTTGGCGAGCCCGACGAGAGCTCCGTCTTGTCCATGTGCTGCGTCTCGACGAACCACCACTGCGCGTTCTGGATGAGCAGGCCGGGGTCGCCGACGAACATCAGGGTCCAGCAGTTGTTCAGGATGTCGAGCGGCAGAGTCCCGTCGACCAGACAGGCGAGGATGTCGATCCCCATGCCGAAGAGGAAGCCGAGTACCGTCGCCCCGGCCGAGACGAGGTCGCCCAGGTTCTGGATCGGCACGGGGCAGGGGGGCAGACCCATCACGGCCCAGTGGTTGGGGCGAATCTGCGGGAAAGCCGGGCTGAAGATGCTCCGGAGCAACATCGGGCCGCAGATCTCGACCACGCCGGCGCGCGGGGCGGGGCCGGTACCCCAGCTGTCGACCCACTGGTAGTCGACCGGTTTGAGGTCGGGCGCGATCTCGATCGGCAGGTAACCGGGGGCCGCGACGGGGTTGGGCTTCTCGCCTCCGGCGGGGGCAGTGACGGGGTCCTCGCAGTGGAAGGGGTACGGGTAGCCGGGAGTCTCGACGGCGTAGACGCCGCGCAGGTGGATGCGCCCGTCCCGGCGTCCGAAGAGCAGCAGGCTGCCGCCCTTGTTGAGGTCCTCGGCCATCGGTCCCTCGGGGGTGTCGACGGAGGCGTCGCCCCAGCTGAAGAGGACGAACTGTCGCGCGGGCGGGCCGGCGGCGGAGACCTTGACGACGTGCTGCGCGGAGAGCTGGCGGTGCGTGTAGACGCGGGGCCCCTCGAAGTCGACGCGGGCGGTGAGAACGGCCATTCCGACCCAGTCGGCCGGGGGGGCCACGTCGGGGGAGTCGGCGGGGTCGAAGTGGGAGTTCTTGTAGAAGGAGTCCGGGTTGGTGACGTCGGCCTCCGGGGCGGACGTGGCGATGCGGCGGAAGGCTCGCATGGAGAGCGTGACGGAAGAGAGCCGGGCGCCGCCGGCGGTGGTCATCTGCGCAGCGCGGGGCGCCAGGTCGGCGATGGAGAGCTCCAGGAGCGGCCCGGTGGCGGGCGAATCGGCCGAGGGGAGCTGCTGCTGGAGTTGCTGGAGGAACTGGCTCCACGACCCGCCCGCAAGCGAGTCCCTGCCCGCCGCGGTTCGCAGTTTTCGCGACAGACCCAGTCCGGCTTCGGACAGCGCCGCCCGCGCGTAGAGCGTGGCGCGAGTGCCGAACAGGTTCATCGCGTGGAGGTTGTAGTCGCCCCCCGCGCTCACCAGCACCGCCCCCAGCAGGATCAAGATGAGGAAGACGACGATGACCGCGACGGCCAGAAAGCTACCCCTACGACAAGTCGCGCCCATTCCGGTCCAACAATAACATGCGCCGGCCGCTGGCGCGGGGTGGCCTGCCCAAAGCTCCGGCAACGCGTCGCGGAAGTCCCGCGGGAAATCTCGTGGCCGCAATTCTCCAATTCTCGTGGCGTCTACCTGTACCGGGTTTTCTCGAAAACCCGGTACAGGTAGACGCCACGGGATTTCCCGCACGGGATTTCCCGCCAGGTCGAGGGGCCCCTGGGGTCCGGGGAGCCTTCCTGGCATTCCCCGGTCCATCCTGTATCCTGGGTAACCCAATGGAATCGCCCTCGCGTCCGCTGCGGATCCTGTTCGTCACGGTTTTCCTCGATCTTTTGGGGTTCGGGCTCATCCTGCCGCAGCTGCCGTACTACGCAAAGGCGTGCGGGGCCGACGGGACGGTCGTCGGGGCCATCGGGGCTAGCTACTCGCTTCTGCAGTTCCTCTTCTCGCCCATCTGGGGGCGAGTCTCCGATTCGATTGGCCGGCGCCCGATCATCGTGATGGGGCTCCTGGGAAGCGGTGTCAGCTTCATTCTCTTCGGGGCGGTGTTCCACGTCCATCGCTGGACGGGCATCGGCCTGATCCCGATCATGTTCCTTTCGAGGGCGCTGGCGGGGATGTTCAACGCCAACATCTCGACCGCCCAGGCCTACGTGGCCGACGTGCTGCCTCCGGAGAAGCGCGCCGCCGGGATGGGCATGATCGGCGCCGCGTTCGGCCTAGGGTTCGTGCTGGGGCCTGCTTTCAGCGCCGCGCTGGGGGTGCTGGGCGGGCCAGCGCTGCCCTTCTACGTGGCCGGCGGCGTCGGGATGGCGACGGCCGTGGCGGCCTTCTTCTGGCTCCCGGAGAGCCACCTGCCCGGGGCGCCGGGACAAGAGCCGCGGCGCAGATGGCTTTCGCTGTCTGTCATCCCGTCCGGCGCTCTCCTCGTCACCATCGCGCTCTTCTTTCTGAGCACCTTCGCGATGGGGATCATGGAGAACACCCTGGGGCTTTTCGTCGAGGCGGAGCCACGCTTTGGCTACACCCCCCACCAGTTCGCGCTGCTCCTGGTCTTCGTCGGAGTGGTGATCGTCATCACACAAGGTGGCCTGGTGCGTTGGCTTTCGCCCAGGTTCGGCGAGCCCAGGATGATCCTGGTCGGTGCCATTCTCATGGTAATGGGGCTGGGGGGTATCGGAGTGGCACGAGGCACACTCGAGCTCTACCTCCTGATGGCGCTGGTGGGGTTCGGAAACGGCATCCTCAACCCGAGCCTTTCCACCACGACATCGCTCTTGGCTCCGCACCAGTACCGAGGCGAGGTGATGGGCATGGGTCAGAGCATGTCGAGCCTGGGGCGCATCCTGGGGCCGCTCCTGGGAGGCGCCGTCTACGAGCACGTGGGCCACGCCAGCGCCTACTACCTGAGCGGGGCGACGATGATCGTGGCATCGGCGCTGGCTGTGACGCTGCTGGGAATCGAGCGCACGGCGGAGGCAGGGGGCAAGCTCCGTGGGCCGGATGCCCCGGAGTAACCTGGCCTTTCCTCCGGTAACCGGCTGGTTCCCTGGGCGGCGCCGAGCTGACCGAGCCGAGGATTCAGGCTGGAAGAGAACTTTCGACGTGTCGTCGGGCCGTGGCACGGGGCTTGCCTCCGGCTGGGCGTGCGAAACCAGAGAACCGGAATCACCCTGGTCGAGCTGCTGGTAGCAGCGTCGATCCTGGCGCTCGCGCTGGCGCCGATTCTCGACCTGTTGGCCAAGAACAGCCGCCAGACGCGCTTCAGCGAAGACAGGCTCTACGCCACGATGCGCGCCCGGACGGTGCTCGAGCGGTATCGGCCCCTGAGACCGTCGAAGCTGGCGGCGATGTTCCCTCCGGACGGGTCGGGGTCAGCGCAGATAGCCAAGGATTCGCTGGTCTCCATCGCGGCGATGCCGGTTTCGACCGACGACTCCGAGCTGGAAGACGCACGACGCAGGGAAGGCCGCTTCGACGTGCGGCTCGGCTTCATCCCGGAGCCCGACGGCCGGGCCGGTCAGCTCGTGGCGCGCGTGAGCTGGAGCTCGGCAAATTCGACCAAGGCTTCCACCCTGACAGCCTCCGAGTGGGTCTCGGACAGGAGACGCTGATGACGACAAGAAGAGTTCGCAGAGCCAACAGAAACGGTGCGGCCCTCCTCATCCTGGCGGTCATCTGCGTGCTGGTGCTGGGGCTGATGGGGCTGGCCGGCAGCGCCGGGGCCGGCAGTTTCACCAGCACCTCCGAGATGGTGAGCGGCGACCGGGCCGCGGCAGCCTTCGTGCGGTTGGCGTTGGACGAGGCCCAGGAGCGGATCGAAGAGGAAGCCCGGACCTTCGGTACGCCTTGGTACACGGTGCTGCGCAAGCCCAGGCTCAGGGGCGGCAAGTTCGAGGCAGCCGAGGATCCGGTGGCGGTGGCCCGCACGAAGCGGCTGGCCGCCGAGGAGGGGCAGGGCGGCGCGCAGATCTCCGTGACGGCGACGTTCTTCCAGCAGAACGCCTTCGGTGTCCGCTCCGAAGGGAAGCTCTGGGGCGGCGATCAGAGCTACGGGACCCTTGCGCTCGAGGCGACCGTCAAGCTCGAAGCCCCGCGCTCCGGCATCTTCACCGCCGGCCGAAAGGCCCAGGCGAAGCGGCTGATCGGATATCGGGCGACCCTTCCGGAACCGGCCGCCCCGTTCGATCAGTCGCCCCTCTGGATCAAGGACCCCGACTTCCTGAGGACCCAGGCCGCGGCCGTGGAGCAGCAGGTGCTGGCGCTCTGCCCAGGCGTCACGCCGGCAAGTCTGCCGCGACCCGAGGACTTCGTCAAAGGGCTACTCTACGGAAGGCTTGGCTTGAAGGAGGCGACCAGCGCCGGGCTCGCGTTCGCGGCTCAGGGCAACGATTGTGCGGGCGCGGCCAACGCCCTGCAGTCGTTCTGGAACGGGTTCACGCAGGACTACCGTTTTCTCCAGGACGCGTTCGCGAAGCGGACGATGGCCCAGCTCTACTGGCCCCAGATGAGCGAGGACTCTTTCAAGGGCGACACGCTGGGCCGCGCGGGAAGAGCCTTCAAGGACGGGGCGGCGCTGGCGGCGCACCTGGGCGCTGGTGGCGGCACGGTCGTGCTCGACGGCACCTACTACGTGGCGGAGCCGATCACGATCGACTGGACCTACGCCGGACGCGGATGCATCGTCAGCCCCAGGACCATCACAGTCGCCCGCGCTACCCGGCTCGACCCGAAGTCGGCCGATACGCTGACGCTGGTCAGCACCGAAGGCAGTATCGACGTCTCACAGGCGACGGAGACGATCGAGGCCGCGCTCTTCGCGACGCAGGGCACGGTACTCGGTCTATCCGGAAAGCACGTGAAGGGGCTGCTGGCCGCGGCGCACCTGGCCAGCGGATTCGAGGCCGGCGCCGGGACGCGGATCGAGCTGGACGGCGCGCTGACTCGCCACCAGGTGGGCGTGATGATGACCAGCCCCGACAGCTTGCAGGTGGAGTTCGACGACGTGCCGCTTGCGCAGATGTGAGAAGGCGGCCAGGCCGGTTGCCGAAGTCGAGGAGTCCGAAGGTCTTTCGAGGGTTTTGGCGGGCAGCACGGTGGTGCTCGCCCGGAGGCCCCGAGCGCGGGAGGAATTCAGATGAATCAAGCGGATCGAATGTCGGCGATGGTGATGCTGGTAACCGTGGCGCTGCTGACCGCGGGCGGTGCGGGGGCGGCGGCCGGGCAGGCGAGGATGGCCCCGACTGCGGGGGCGGCCGGCGGGCTCGGCGGCCTGGGCTCGCGGAGCGAGACCCTGGTCATCGTGCGAGCTCTGCCGGAGCCGATCCTCCATGCGCGGGAAGTGATCGTGCCCGTGGCGGCAGACCGGCTGGCGCGGGCCTCTTGGCGGCCGCGGGACAACGGAGTCGACTGGCGCACGGAGTCGACGGACGAGGTCCCGTCGACGGTCCAGCCACCGTCTGTCGGCGGCCCCGCGTCCAGCCGGCCGTCGAGAGCCGTGTTGCGGGACGCCAACCCGCTGCCCGACGCGGGCGAGGTGCTCTGAAGGGCCGCGTCAACCCTTTCGGCCGCGCCGCCGGCGAGCCAGCAGGGTCCCGCGGCAGGACGGGGCGCCGCAGCGGCAGGTGAAGCGTGCGGCGGTCTCGGGATCGGCGGCCGTCTCGTGGCGGAGCTTGTAATCGTAGGCGAGCTCCTCGCCTGGGTCGATGTCCCGCAGAGCGCGGATGAAAACTCGGCCATCCTCCAGGACCGACTCGCAGTTGGGCTCGCACGAGTGGTTCACGAACCGGGCGTTGTTTCCGCCGCGGCCGGCGTCGATGACCCGATCGTCCTCGATCTGGAAGAGCACGATCAGGCCTTCGGGGCGGCCTTCGAGGCCATCGTAGCGGCGATCGGCCTCGGCGACGGAGATGCGTTCGCCCGTGTACTCGAGAATGCGGGCGCCGCGGGGGATCGGGCGGACGGCCCAGACGCCAGTGCCATGGATCGAGGAGCTGCGGACGGCGATGGAGCCTGGGGCGAGCCTGGACGGGCGCTTCATGAGGGAGGTGGTTATAGCAGACGGAGCTGGGCCTGGGGGAGAGTTTCCGGGGCATGCCTGGGGAACGAGGCTGTAACTCTCCCCGAGCCGTGAGAGCTGGGACCAAGCCAGCGTTGATGCGGGAAGGCGACGACGGGCGGCATTGGCCCTTGGCTTGCTTGGTTTGCGGCGTATCAGGCGCGAGCCGGTGAACGGCGCTACGAGGAGGAGCAGGATGATCGGTCGAGGTCGCAGAGGGATGACAGTCGTGGAGCTGATGGTGGCCGTGCTCCTCTTCTCGGTGATGTCCGGAGAACTATGGAACCTCTGGATCGGAGGTAATCGCTCTTTCGAGGACAGTTCGTCGCACGCAAGCGCGTTCCGATCGGCCAGCCTTGCGCTGGAGTGGGTGAGGCGGGATCTGGGGCGGGTGGCGGTCGCGCGGCCGCGGCCGCCGTTCGGGCAGGTAGCCGGTCCGGTGAAGCTGGCGGCAGGGGGCGAAGTGGAGCTCGCCGTCTTCGCGGAGCTCGAGAAGGGGGAGCTGAAGGAGTCGCTTTCGGAGCTGGAGGCCGAGACGGTCACTTACCGGTTCCAGAGTGCGCCGGGCGCCGGGCACGGGTTTCGCCGGAATGGCCGGTTGCTGGCTGGTATCGAGCTCGTGCGGTTCTCGGTGCAGCCGCTGCACGATGCGCAGAGCGGGGCGCCCTTCGTAAAAGTGACTGCCGTGGGGATCGATCCGAGCGGGCGCAAGTCGGTGATGTTGACGGACCTGGTCTACCTGGAACAGCTTCACAAGCTGAGGAAGTACCCGTGGTCGATGCCGAACCCGGTCCCTCGCGTCGGCGGCTGGGGGAGCGTCGATCCCAATGCCTGAGGAATCACGTTGGAATGCCGGTGGAGTTGCTGTGGTGGGTACGTGCACTGGGCCTTTGGCGCGGGGCAGGGGCAGGCAACGAACTACTCGGAGAGCTATTCCTCCCAGAGCCTGCGCCCCATCGAGCGGTCCCCCCCGGCCTCGAGCCTCACTCCTCGAGCCTCGAGCGGCGCGCCTGACTCCTCACGCTTGGTGCGTGTGTCTGCTATCCTCGTCTAGTCTCGGCGTTCCTTGACCGCCCCAGACCACCGTGATATGACATGGCGGTGTTTTGTCCGGATCCAGAAGAACGACCGTAGGCAGAGGAGGTTCCCGTGGCAGATGTCTCCGCTCCAGACGATCGCACCCGTGAGCGAATCCTGAGATTCAAGAAGGATTTCCATCAGAGAATCCTCGACCAGATCGACCGGCGGCAATCGCTCAACAAGTATGAGTTGAAGGCGCAAGTCGAATCGATCACGGAGAAGATCTTCGCGCGCGAGGAACTTCCGCCCTTCTTGGGTCTGACCAAGGAGCAGTTCAAGAAGGAGACGTTCGACAACGTCCTGGGCTATGGCCCTCTGGAGGATCTCCTCAATGAGCCGGGAGTCGACGACATCATGGTCGTCGGCTACGCAAAGATCTTCGCCGAGAAGGACGGCAAGCTGCAGCTGACGAATCGCAGCTTCCTCGACGAGCAGCACCTGCGGACGGTCATTGACCGCATGCTGCGCGTGATCGGCAAGAGCGTCAACGATCTCAATCCGTACGCGGACGGCCGGCTCGAGGACGGCTCGCGCATCAACGTCGTCGTGCCGCCGCTGGCGCTCGACGGGCCGCAGATCACGATTCGTAAGTTCCCTGCCAACCCGCACACGATGGAGGACCTGATCCACAGGTTCGGCAGCGTGACGCAGGGGCTGGCGGACTTCATGAGGATAGCGGTTCGCAATCGCAAGAACATCGTGATCTCGGGCGGCTCGGGCACGGGCAAGACGACCTTGCTCAACGCGCTGTCGAATGCGATTCCGGACGATGAGCGCATCGTGACGATCGAGGACACTGCGGAGCTGAAGCTGCGCCAGCCGCACGTGGCGCGCATGGAGACCCGCCAGCCCAACTTCGAAGGCAAGGGCGTCGTGACCATCCGAGACCTGGTGCGCAACGCGCTGCGCATGCGGCCGGATCGCATCGTTGTCGGCGAGTGCCGCGGCGGCGAGGCGATCGACATGCTCCAGGCCATGAACACCGGCCACGACGGCTCCCTGACCACGATTCACGCCAATAGCCCCGAGGACGTGCTGTTGCGCCTGGAGACGATGTGCACGATGGCCGGGTTCGACATCCCGCTGGCTTCGATCCGCAAGCAGATCGGCGCAGCCATCGATCTCATCGTTCAGGTTGCGCGTTTCGGCGACGGCACGCGCCGAGTCATCGCCGTGACCGAGATCCTGGAGGCCCAGGACCACGGCTACACGCTCCAGGATCTGTTCTTGTTCCATCGCGAGCTGGTCCGCGAGGACGGCCGGATCGAAGGCGATCTGCGCCCGACCGGGAAGACCCCGAAGAGCTTCGAGAGCTTCGTGCAATCCGAGCGCGACCAGCTCAAGGAGATCTTCTCGTCGGCGAAGAAGGCTCGAGCAGCCGCGGCAGCCAAGGCCGAAGCGCCCGCCAAGGCCGAGGCTCCGGCGCCCGCGGCGAAGTCCAAGAAGGACGCTGAGAAGGAGGCGGCCAAGAAGTGAGCCACATCATCGCTGGCCTCATTCAGATTGTACTGGTGCTCCTCGGCGTCGGCGCCGTGGTCATGTTGTACCGGCGCATCCGGGGGCTGGCTCCCCAGCAGCGTGTCCGCGTGCTGATGCTCAACCTGATCCTGGTCTTCCTGTTCTGGGCTATCCTGCGACTGCCGCTCCACATCTGTGCTGTGTTCCTGCTGCTGGTCAACGTGGCCGTGGTCGGGTTCATGGGCAAGCAGGAGGAGACCCGGGCGAAGCTGCTGGGCGACCAGCTCATCAACGCGCTCCTGATTATCTCGGGAGCGCTCAAGGCGGGCAGGACGCTGGAGCAGGGCTTCGAGCTGGTCAGCCGCTCGATGCCCGATCCGATCTCGCACGAGTTCCGTGCTTGCCTGGCAGAGATGGAGCTCGGCATCCCGTTCGAGCAGTCGCTGCGCAATCTGCTCGAGCGGATCCCGACGCACGACTTCAAGCTGTTTGTAACTGCCACGCTCTTCCAGCGCGAAACCGGCGGCAACCTGATCGCGCTCTACGATCAGATCATCTTCGCCGTCAGCGAGCGCAAGAAGGTCCTCGGGCGTCTCGAGGCGCAGACCATGCAGCAGCGCTACTCTGCTTACGTCGTGATGGCCCTGCCGATCGGCCTTTACATCATTCTTTCGTGGCTGAACCCGGGCCACATCGCCGTGCTGCACGACACCCAGATTGGCCAGCTGGCCTTTTACAGCGCCATCTTCCTCCAGATCTTGGGCGTCGTCATCCTCCGCACCATCTTGACCAGGACTACGGCGGGTTGATCGCTCGACCCTGAAGACCGAGAGGAGCCCCCATGGGTTTCGTAGCTATTATCTGTCTCATCCTCTTCGTCGCGTTCCTGCTCATCTATCAGATGATGCGGCAGCCGCGCGACCAGACCATGCGGACGCTGGGTGTCGAGGGCCGCTTCTTCCTGGCCCTCTCCCGGCCCCTGATCGATCTCGCCATCCGGGTAAACCGGCAGCTCGGCATCGATCAGAACTCCCAGACCGTCAAGGCCAACAAGCAACACCTCGACGCCGCCGGAATTCTCGAGATGGACGGCGAAGAGCTGCTCGCCGCGCGCGAGGTGACGGCCTGCGTGATGGCGTTCTTCACGCTGCTGATGCTAGCCGTCATCGCAGGGACCTTCGCCAGGCCGCATCCCTGGATGGGTGCCCTGATCATGTTCTGTTTCGGGCTGAACTATCCCATCCTCAAGGTTCAGCAGCGCGCGCGCGCCCGCAAAGAGAAGATCTTCCAGGAGCTGCCCTACGTCATCGACCTGATCAGCCTGGCCATCGAGGCCGGCCTGGATTTCAAGATGGCCGTCGAGCGCCTCATCGCCTTCTCGGAACCGAGCCCGCTCATCGAGGAGCTCAAGGTTTTTCACCAGGACCTCGATCTCGGCGCCACGATGGAAGATGCGCTCAAGCACATGGGCGAGCGCATCGATATCCTCGCGTTCTTCAGCTTCGTCGAGTCGATCGTGCAGGCGACCACGCTTGGCATCGACGTCAGCTCCACTCTGCGGGCGCAGGCCGAGCAGATGCGGATTGCCATCTATCAGGATCTCGAAAAGGGGGCCAACGCGGCCCCGGTGCTCATCCTCTTCCCGACGGTCTTCTGCATCTTCCCTCCGTTGCTCATCATCCTGATGGCTCCCCTCATCATCAAGTTCCAGCAGTTCCACGCGTTCTTCGCCAAGAAGCCGCCCACATCCTTCTGATCGCCCATCGAGCCCGGAGACCTAGGTCGTGCCTGGACAGCCCGAGCCTTCCAGCCCCGCCCGTGGCCTCCGGGCTCTCGCATGGAAGGGGAGCTTGATTCGAACGCCCCCGGCGTGGTATAGGGCTTAGCAGTCGTCTTGCGAGAGTGCTAACAGGCGCGGTGGCAGGAGGATTCCGGTGCAAGAGCTGACCCCCAGACAGCGGCAGATCCTGAAGATGGTCGTGGCCCTGTTCATCGAGTCGGCCGAGGCCGTCAGCTCGAGAACGCTGGCGCGCCGATTCCGTCTGCCTTACAGCCCGGCCACCATTCGCAACGAGATGGCAGATCTCGAGGAGCTCGGATTCCTGGAGCAGCCCCATACATCCGCGGGCCGGATTCCGACCGAGAAGGGTTATCAGACCTACGTCGCCGGCCTCGAATCCATCGAGTGCGAGGGGCCCGAACGGGTCCGGCTCGAGACGCTCGAGCTGGAGGCGCTCGACAGCTGCAAGGAGGCCGAGGAGCTCCTGCGGGACGCCATCTCGATCCTGGCGATGGTCACCCGGCTGGTGGGCGTAGCTGCGTTTCCATCGCTGAGGCAGGCGACGTTCACGAAGCTGCAGCTGACGAGCATCGACTCCAGGCAGATCCTTGTGGCCTTGGTCACGGACAGCAGCCACGCCGAAGCCCACCTGCTCCAGGTGGAGCGACCAGTTCCGCAGGATCGGCTCGAGGTCTTCACGCGCATCATCAACGAGCAGTTCACCGGCAGGCCGATCTCGGAGTTCGTCGCGGGTTCGGCTCGGGTCATCCGGACGCTGGAGAGCTCCTACCGCGAGCAGCTCGAGAAGGTGCTGCAGCTCTTGATGACGAAGATCGGCAAGCCCCTCGAGAGCGAAGTCCTCATTTGGGGCGCCGCCAGCGTGCTGGACCAGCCGGAGTTCCAGGACGTGCAGCGCGCCCGGGCCATCCTCGATGCGCTGGAGAAGCGTGAGTTCATCGGGCGAATGCTGGCAAGCATCGCTTCCAGCGGCTCGCAGATCACCTTCGTGGGGGTCGACGGCAATCCGGAGATGATGCCGCTCAAGGACTTCAGCCTCGTGAGCTCGGTCTACCGCGTGCGTGGGACCATCAAGGGCGCCATCGGAATCCTGGGGCCCAGGCGCATGGATTACCCGCGCGTGATTGGCTACGTCAACCACATCAGCGACTCGCTCACGCGAGTGCTTTCCGACAAGTGATCATGGAACCATCTAATTCCACCGAGCCCGAAGACACGGCCAAGCCCGCCGAGGCGGCCGCTGCCGGTGACGCCGAGACTGTAGCGTCTGCCGGGAACCCCGCCACCCCAGCCCAGACCCCCGCACCCGAAAGCGAGGAGTTGCAGAAGGTCAGGAAGGAGCTGGAGGAAGCCCGGCAGCAGTCGGACACGTATCGCCGCCACGCAGCCGAGCTGGACAACATCCGCAAGCGCCAGGCGCGGGAGCGCGAGCGCGACCTTTCGGACAAGGCCGCCTCGCTCTTGCGAGGTATCCTGCCGGTCGTGGACAACTTCGAGCGCGCGATGGCCAGCCTGGCTCAGGCCACGGACGCCGAGGCCGTCAAGGTAGGCACGGGGCAGATCTACCGGCTGTTCGTGGACTGGCTGGAGAAGCAGGGCGTGAAGGCGATTCCGTCGGTGGGCGCCAAGTATGACCCCAATCTCCACGAGGCGGTCATGCAGGCGCCATCGCCCCAGATCCCCGAGGGTTCTGTTTCCAACGAGCTGGAGCGCGGTTACTTCCTGGGCGAAAAGGTCCTGCGGCACGCGAAGGTCGTCGTGAGCACGGGGGCGCCGCCGGAGTCCCAAACGCCCCAGGAGAGCTAGGGGCCGCGCCGCGGGCAGCCGGTGCCGCGCAGGCGGCTCGTGCAGATTTGCAGCACGAGGCAGTTTCGATTTGGAACGTTTCATGGAGTGCTGCGCACGCGTGAACGCGGGGCATTATTGGGCAGAAGCCGCATGAATAAAAGAAACAGCTGTGTTGGTGCGGCGCTTGCACTGACGCAGGTGGCCCTGCTGCAGGTGCCGGGGCTCCGAGCGTGCTCTGACAAGGGAGAATCGACATGTCCAAGACGATAGGAATCGACCTGGGAACGACCAACTCGTGCGTGGCCGTCATGGAAGGCGGCGAGCCCGTGGTCATCATCAACAGCGAGGGCGCTCGCACGACACCGTCGGTAGTCGCTTTCACCAAGGAGTCCGAGCGGCTCGTGGGACAGGTGGCCAAGCGCCAGGCGGTCACCAACCCCGAGAACACCGTCTATTCCATCAAGCGCTTCATGGGCCGCCGCTACGACGAGGTCGAAACGGAGCGCCAGATGGTTCCGTACAAGGTCGTGCGCAGCACCAACGGCGATGCGCGCGTCGACATCAGCGGCAAGCAGTACTCGCCGCCGGAGATCTCCGCGCAGGTCCTGATGAAGCTCAAGAAGGACGCCGAAGCGTACCTGGGCGAGAAGGTCACCAAGGCCGTGATCACGGTCCCCGCCTACTTCAATGACGCGCAGCGTCAGGCGACCAAGGACGCCGGCAAGATCGCGGGCATGGAAGTTCTCCGGATCATCAACGAGCCCACGGCTGCGGCGCTGGCCTTCGGCATCGACAAGAAGCAGAAGGACATCACCATCATGGTGTTCGACCTCGGAGGAGGCACCTTCGACGTCTCGGTCCTCGAGCTCTCAGAGGGCGTTTTCGAGGTCAAGTCGACCAGCGGCGACAATCATCTGGGCGGCGACGACTGGGACCAGCGGATCATCGACTGGCTGGCCGGCGAGTTCAAGAAGCAGACGGGCATCGACCTCAAGAAGGACAAGATGGCGGTGCAGCGGCTCAAGGACGCCTCCGAGCAGGCCAAGATCGAGCTCTCGCAGGCGACCCGTACGACGATCAACCTGCCTTTCATCACGGTCGACCAGTCCGGGACGCCTCAGCACCTGTCGCTGGAGCTGGCCCGGGCCCAGTTCGAGAAGATGACACATGACCTTCTGGAGCGCTGCCGCGGGCCCGTCAAGAAGGCGATTGCGGACGCGGGGCTCGAGTTCAGCGGACTGTCGGACGTTCTGCTGGTGGGCGGCGCGACGCGCATGCCTCAAGTGATCGAGCTGGTACGCAGCCTGTACGGCCGCGAGCCGCGCAAGGACATCAACCCCGACGAATGCGTCGCGGCCGGCGCGGCGATCCAGGCAGGTGTGCTGGGCGGCGAGGTGAAGGACGTCCTGCTGCTCGACGTGACGCCGCTCTCCCTGGGCATCGAGACCCTGGGCGGCGTCTGCACCAAGCTGATCGAGCGCAACACCACCATCCCGACCCGTAAGAGCCAGATCTTCTCGACGGCGGCTGATAGCCAGCCGACCGTGAGTATCCACGAGCTGCAGGGCGAGCGCGAGATGGCAGCGGAAAACCGCACCCTGGGCCGCTTCGAGCTGACCGGCATCCCTCCGGCGCCACGCGGCGTGCCGCAGATCGAGGTCACCTTTGACATCGACGCCAACGGCATCCTCCACGTGTCGGCCAAGGACCTGGCCACCCAGCGCGAGCAGAAGATCACCATCACCTCCAGCAGCGGCCTGAACAAGGACGAGGTGGAGCGGATGGTCAAGGAGGCCGAGGCGCACGCCGAGGAAGACCGCCAGAAGCGGGAAGAGATCGACACGCGCAACCAGTGCGACTCGCTGGTCTACTCGACGGAGCGCTTCCTGGCCGATAGCGGTGACAAGCTCTCGAGCGACGCCAAGTCGAAGATCGAGGAGGCCGTCGCGGAGGCGAAGCGGGCGCTGGAGTCGAAGTCGATCGACCAGATCAAGACTGCCAGCGAGGGTCTGCAGAAGGCGATGCACAAGGCCAGCGAGGAGGTCTACCGTCAAGCCTCCGCCCAGCACGGCGGTGGCGGCGAGGAGCACGGCCACGGCGGCTCGGACGGCGGGACGCAGCACGCCCAGAAGGACGAGCGCGTGGTCGACGCGGAGTACGAGGTCGACGACAAGAAGTGACTCTGGACCTGTCCGGCCACCGGTCCGTTCCGCGGGCCGGCGGCCGGCTGACCGTGGTTGACCGGTGAGCGACACCGATGGCTGAGAAGCGAGACTATTACGAGGTCCTGGGTGTCGCGCGCAACGCCGGCGAGGACGAGATCAAGAAGGCGTTCCGCAAGCTGGCCATGCGCCACCATCCGGACCGGGCGGGCGGCGACCACAAGGAAGCCGAGGAGAAGTTCAAGGAGCTCAACGAAGCCTACGAAGTCCTGAGCGACCGCGAGAAGAGGCAGCGTTACGACCGGTTCGGCCACGCGGGAGTCAACGCGGGGGCCGGATTCGGGCCGGGCGGGGCGGCCGGCGTCGACCTTGGGGACATCTTCGGCGACATCTTCGGAGACTTCTTCGGACAGATGGGCGGGCGCCGTTCGGCCAGCCGGCCGCATCGAGGCAACGACCTGCAGTACTCGCTTGCCATCGAATTCGAGGAAGCCGCCTTTGGCGTGGAGAAGAAGGTGGAGCTGCCGCGCGAGGAGCTCTGCGAGGAGTGCGAGGGGACCGGCGCCGAGTCGGCCGGCGGCATCGAGACTTGCCGGGCGTGCCGCGGGTCGGGAACCGTGACCGTGACGCAGGGGTTCTTTTCGCTGCGCACGACGTGCGCCCGCTGCGGCGGCCGCGGCAAGAGCATCCGTACGCCATGCGCGCACTGTCAGGGGCGGGGCCGGATCGAGCAGGTCCGGACGATCAACGTCCGCGTGCCGGCCGGCGTCGAAAACGAGACCCGGCTCAAGCTGGTGCACGAGGGGGAGCCGGGGGTGAACGGGGGCCCGCCGGGCGATCTGTACGTGCTTCTGTCGGTGAAGCCGCACCCGACCTTTCAGCGGGAGGGCGACCACCTGTTGCTGGAGGTGCCGATCAGCTTTTCGCAGGCCGCGCTGGGCGCCGACCTGGATGTGCCGACACTGCGAGGCAAGCGCAAGCTCCACGTCCCTGCCGGGACGCAGAGTCACCGGACCTTCCGAGTCAAGGAGGAAGGAATCGACAACGTGCATGGCCGCGGCCGGGGCGACCTGGTCGTCCGGGTCATCGTCGTGACGCCCTCGAAGCTCTCGCCCCGGGAGGAAGAGCTCTTCGCGGAGCTGGCCAAGCTTCGCGGTGACGAGGTCGAGATGCCATCCAAGAGCTTCTTCGACCGCGTGCGGGCCGCCTTCGAGTGAACCAGCCGTCAGCCTGACCTGACTACCGGGGGATTCGGCTTCGTTTGATTAACTCCGCGCGAGCGGATATACTGCGCGCTCATATGGAAAACGGTCTAGCCCCAGCCCCCAGGAACGAGAAGATTCGTAACATCGCCATCATCGCGCACGTCGACCATGGGAAGACGACGCTGGTGGACGGCCTGCTGAAGCAGACCGGGCACGGTAAGCTGTTCGAAAAGGGCGCCGAGTGCATCATGGACAGCAACCCGCTGGAGCGGGAGCGCGGAATCACCATCCTCGCCAAGAACACGTCGATCCGCTATGGCGACATGAAGATCAACGTGGTGGATACGCCCGGCCATGCCGACTTCGGCGGCGAGGTGGAGCGCGTGCTGCGGATGGTGGACGGTTGTTTGTTGGTCGTGGACGCCTTCGAAGGCCCGATGCCGCAGACCCGGTTCGTGCTCCGCAAGGCGCTGGAGCTGGAGCTCAGACCGGTCGTCGTCATCAACAAGATCGATCGGCAAAACATCGACACCGACGATTGCCTCGACAAGATCTACGACCTCTTCATCGAGCTCCACGCCACCGACGCGCAGCTGGAGTTCCCCGTGCTCTACGCCAGCGGCAAGTCCGGCTTCGCCGTTCGCGATCTCGCCAACGACGAGCGCCGGGATTTCGCGCCGCTGCTCGACGCCATCGTCGAGCACGTGCCGGCCCCGCCAGGCGACAGCGATTCGCCCTTCCAGATGCTGGTGACCACGATCGACTACGACCCCTTCATCAAGCGGATCGCCATCGGCCGCATCCAGCGCGGGTTCATCGAGAGCTGGGCCAACGTCAAGGTCTTCGACCACGACGGAAACCTGCGTGCCGGCACCATCTCGCAGCTGATGACCTACGAGGACATGAATCGGGTGAAGGTGAACCGGGCCCAGGCAGGCGACATCGTAGCGCTGGCCGGCATCGAGGATATCCAGATCGGCGAAACCATAGCCCACAGCGAGAACCCCGAGCGGCTCGAGCCGCTCCACGTGGACCGGCCGACGTTGTCGATGACGTTCGGCCCGAACACCAGCCCCTTCGCCGGCCGCGAAGGCACCTATGTGACCAGCCGCAAGATTCGCGAGCGCCTGTTCAAGGAGACCGAATCGAACATCGCGCTCAGGGTCGAGGAGATCCCGGACGCCAAGGAGTGTCTGAAGGTCTCGGGGCGCGGCGAGCTCCACATCTCGATCCTGATCGAGACGATGCGCCGGGAGGGCTACGAGCTCGAGATCTCCAAACCCGAGGTGATCATGCAGGAAAAGGACGGCGTGGTGCACGAGCCGTATGAGTTCCTGGTCATCACCGTGCCGGAGGAGTTCACCGGCATCGTCATGCAGAAGATCGGTGAGCGGCGCGGCATCATGACGGACATGTCGCTCGACGAGGACGGGATCAACACGCGCATCGAGTTCGACATCCCGACGCGCGGACTGCTCGGGTATCGCAACGAGCTTCTCACCGACACCCGCGGCACGGGCATCATGAACCATGCCTTCAACGAGTACCGGCCCGCTGCCGGCGGGACTGTGGCCGGCCGCTCGCGCGGGGTGCTGATCGCCAAGGAGACCGGGCCGAGCACGAGCTGGGCGCTCGACAACCTGCAGACGCGCGGCACTCTCTTTGCCGGCCCGAGCGAGCCGATCTACGCGGGTCAGATCGTCGGTGAGAACGCCCGCGACAACGATCTGGTCGTCAACCCCACCAAGCGCAAGCACCTGACGAACATCCGCAGCTCCACCTCCGAGGACGCCATCCGACTGACCCCGGCCCGAGTTTTCACGCTGGAGCAGGCCCTCGAGTACATCGAGGAAGACGAGCTGGTCGAGGTCACTCCGAAGTCGATCCGCCTGCGCAAGCGCGAGCTGGATCACACGGTGCGCAAGCGCAACTCACGCAAGGAGCAGAGCGAGTAGGGGTGAGTAGTCAGTAGTCAGTAGCCAGTAGTCAGTGGACAGTGGGGCGCGCAGGCTTCACGACCTCATTCGTTCCGTACCCGCCCCGCGGCCCGCTCCAGAGGTACGACCCCCTGGGTACTTGACTGGGAAGGCGCGACCCGAAGCACGCTAGGCTTGACACGGCCTCTCCGCCAGCCGCGCAGGGCTGGCAGTATCCGCCGCGCCCCTCCTACTGACTACTGGCTACTGACTACTGCCGCTTCGTGACTCCCAGGCCGGGGCTCTCGCCCAGCTCGAGCGTGGGGCCGTCCTGCAGGAAGCCAGCCTGGAACGGGTCCTCCGCGAGCAGCATGTGGGTGTCGAGGTCGCAGAAGCGGAAGCCGCCGGTGCCGGCAGCGAAGTGGGCACTGGCGGTGAGGCCCAGCCGCGTCTCCATCATGGCGCCGATCATCAGCCCGGCGCCGGCGGCGCGGCAGAGCGCCGCGATGTCCATCGCTTCCACGAAGCCGCCGCACTTGGCCAGCTTGATGTTGATGCCGTCGGCGGCGCCGGCCTGCAGCACTCGCCACGCGTCGGAAGCGCTGAAGACCGACTCGTCGGCGTAGACCGGGACATTGGCGCGGCCACGCACCATGGCCATGCCGCGCAGATCGTCGCGGTGCACCGGCTGCTCCAGCAGCAGCGGCCGGACGCCGTTCTCTTCGAGCTCCTGGAGAAAGGTCAGCGCCTCCTTCGGAGTGAAACCCTGATTTGCGTCGACGACCAGCCCGGCCTCAGGGTAGGCCTCGTGGATGGCGAAGACCCGGGCGAGATCGCCCTCCAGATCGTGCCCCACCTTCGTCTTGATCGTGCGGATTCCCATCTTTCGGATCTCGCAGGCCCGCTCGGCCGCCCGCGGACCGTCGACGATGGGGATGGTCAGATCGGTCTCGACCCGCGTGCCGCGCCCTCCGAACCAGCGGTGCAGCGGAAGCCCGGCCCGGCGCCCCAGGGCGTCGAAGAGTGCGCTGACGACACCGGCACGGGCGCTCGACTGCGCGCGAAAGACGGCCGCGAGTTTCTCGTGCACCAGCCTGAAGCTCGTGGCGTCGACGCCGCGCAGGAGGTCTCCCATCTGCTCGACCGCGGCCAGCACCGTGGCCTGCGTCTCCCCGGTCAGCTCAGGGAATGGGGCAGCCTCCCCGATGCCGTGGTGACCGTCCTCCAGGTCGACCTTGACCAGGACGTTGCGGAGCCGGTGCATCGTCCCCAGCGAAATACCGAACGGTTCCAAGAGTGGCACGTCCAGCGGCGCAGCCTGCACGCGCGCGATCCTGCAGCCTTCGGGAATCTGTCTATCGATGTTCATCTCGCCCCGAGTCTAGCGCCCGGCGCCACTCGGAGCCAGTCCGGCCGTTACAGGACCGAGGGCGTCGCGGCAACCGATGAGCTGCGGCCCGGCGCGTAGATGCCGAGCTTGCGCTCCAGCATCTCCACGATGGCGCCGGCGACGGCATCGTGGTTGATCTGGCTGACGTCGAAGATCCGGTCGTAGGCCGAGGCGTCGGCCACGTCGCGGTGGAAGTGTCTGCGCACGAACTCGGCTCGATCGGCGTCGGTCTTCGAAACGAACCGCCGGGCCTCGTCCAGATCGAGGGCGTTGCGGTGCGCAACCCACCGCGCGCGCATTTCGAACGGCGCGACGAGCCGCACGCGGACTCCCCTGTCCGCCGGCAGAACGAAGTTGGTGCCTCTGCCCACCAGGATCGCCTTGCCGTGCGTCCCCAGAGCTGTCACGACGCGGACGAAGTGATGGAAGAAGTCGCTTTCCGAGAGCTCCCCCATGAAAGTGAGGTTGTTGACGTACTCGACGATCCAGTTCTGGACGCGCTCGTCGTGGCTCTCGACCACGGAACGCCGCAGCCGCGATTCCTGGGCGACCTCGTCGATGATCTCCCTGTCGTAAACTTGCCAGCCGAGCTTCTCGGAGAGGATGGCCGCAACCACGAGCGCGCCGCAGCCGAAGTCCCGCGAAATCGTGACATAGGGCCCAATCTTGGGCTGGTCGGCAGGCTTCCTGGGCAGCTCAGGTTCTCCGATCGCCACCGAATCCTCATGCCAGCGAAAGACCTGCCGGTCGATGAGCTCGTGGATGTCGTGCCGCACACGCTTGGTCATGACTGCACCTCCTCCTGGAGGAGGATCGCCGCAAGTTGGGTGCCGATGAACCGGAAGGCCTCGAGACCCGCCGCGGCCGCGCCGAGCCCCGGCGCAACTTCCGGAGGCTCGCCAATCTTCGCGATCCCGAAAATGGGGGATTGCCGTTGGGGCCACTTCCTGCTATCCTCTTGCGTCCTCGGCGGATCGCCCCGAGGGTGAGCGAGGTTTCTCGTGAAGAGTCCCTGGTCCAGGCTCCCGAAAGCTTTTTGTCTCTCCGCGCTTTCAGCGCTGTTTCTGCTGCTGGGCGTCGCGCCTGCCGAGCCGGTCCGCGTGCGGATCGTCGCGGCCAACCTGACGAGCGGGGACAATCAGTCCTATGACCCGGGTCACGGCATCCGCATCCTCCAGGCGCTCAAGCCAGACGTGGTCCTGATCCAGGAGTTTCGGTATCAGAAGGGACCCCTGAGGCAGCTGGTCAACCAGGTCGCAGGCAGCACGAGCCAGTTCTACTGCGAGGGCGGGGAGGGCATTCCGAACGGCGTGATCAGCCGCTGGCCGATCAAGCAGTCAGGCTCCTGGGCAGATCCCAACGTCGGCAACCGCGACTTCGCCTACGCCGTGATCGATTTGCCCGGCGACAAGGACCTCTGGGCCGTCAGCGTCCATCTGCTGGCCGGAAGCGAAGACGTCGAGCGGCGCAACGATCAGGCCGAGCGGCTGGTGTCCCTCATCAAGAAGAACGTGCCGAAGGGGCAGTACCTGGCGCTGGGTGGGGACTTCAACACGCAGGTACGCGGAGAGCTGTGCGTCGGAACGCTGGGCGAGGTCGTGGTCAACTACGGCCCCTACCCGACCGACCAGTCGGGCGACGGCGACACGAACGCGAACCGAAACAAGCCCTACGACTGGGTCCTGGCCAACGACGAGCTTCACGCGCGGATGGTGCCGGTCACGACCGGTGGCCGCTCGCTGCCCGGGGGGCTCGTGTTCGACAGCCGGGTCTTCGCTCCGATCGCTTCGGCGGCGCCCGCAGAGCGCGGCGACAGCGGCGCCCAGAACATGCAGCACATGGCCGTGATGCGGGATTTCGTGCTCCCGTAGGACGGCCGGGCCACAGGTCCGACAAGGCTCACGGCTGACTCGGCAGGGGCGTCTTGCGCAAGGGAGTGGACCTGCGTTTGACGAGTTTCTGTAGGAGGGGGCGCTCGCGCTCGATCGTCATCAGGATCCCGTGCAGAATCGCCTGGGGGCGGGGCGGGCAGCCGGGAATGTAGGTGTTGACGGGCAGCACGCGGTCGACGCCCCCCATCGTCTGGCAGCTTTCGGCGAAAATCCCGCCCGCCGCGGCGCACGCGCCGACCGCGACGACCAGCTTGGGCTCGGGGCAGGCGTTGTAGGCCTCCACGAGGGCGGCGGCCATGTTGCGAGAGACCGGGCCCGTCACGAGCAGCATGTCCGCGTGGCGCGGGCTGGCGACGAAGTGGATGCCGAACCGGCTGGCGTCGAAGATGGGGTTCGTGGTCGCCTGCACCTCCAGGTCGCAGGCATTGCAGTCGCCGGCAGAGACTTCACGGATGTGCAGAGAGCCGCCGAAGAGCTCCCCGATCCGTTCCCGCAGAACGTCGCCGATCGGCGCGACGGGCAGCGCCGGCCCTGGGGGGGGGCAGGGGGCGGCTTGCGTCTTCGGGGGGGCCCCTTCGCCGAGATGGGCCTCCATCACGAGCGTGTCGCGGCTGGCGCTAGCCAGTTGGAGCTCTTGCGTCATCCGGAAAGCGCCGGCGCCGCAGGCCGGAACGCACTCGCCGCAGAAGATGCAGCCGGCGAGATCCACCATCACGAGAGTCACTTCATCGTTCGAGCCCTGGACTGTCCGGATCACCCGGCTGGGGCACGCCTCGACACAGTCCCCGCAGCCGTCGCACCGGTCGGGATCGAGGTCCGGCCGGCCCCGGAACCGCTCGGGCATGGGCGTGGCTCCGCGGCTGCCGTCGTCGGTGACGACTCCTGTCAGCAGAGATTTCCAGATGTTGGCGAACATGGGCTAGAGATCGCTCCCCGAGTACGAGAGGTTGAAGCTCTTGTTGCAGAGAGGAAAGTCGGACACCAGATTCATCTCGACGGCCTGGGCCAGTCCCAGCCAGTTCTGGACGGAGGGGTCGCGCGTCCGTACGCGCCAGAGCTGTCCGTCGGGGCCCGCCACTGCGCACGTGAGGATCTCGCCCCGCCAGCCCTCGACGTGCCCGATGCCCATTGCCAAGGGCGCAGGCGTCGCGAGCGGGGCCCGGATGGCGCCTCTGGGCATCGAGGCGAGCAGCTTCATCATCATCTCCAGAGAGGCCTGCGCCTCGCGGAACCGGACACGGGCGCGGGACATCACGTCACCGGAGGATTCCAGGACGGGGGAAAATCCGAGGTCGCGGTAGGGCTCGCACTTGAAATCGGCGCGCACGTCCAGCGCCACGCCGCTGGCGCGTGCCGCGGGCCCGACGATTCCGAGATCGCGCACGGCCTTTGGTGACAGGGTTCCGACGCCCTCGAAGCGCGCGGCGACCGAATCGGCCTCGAGCGCGATATCGGCCACCTCCTCGAAGTCTGCACGCACTCGGGGAAGCCACCGCTCCAGCTCGCGCGCCATGGCGTCCTCGAGGTCGAAGCGC
>JACPRK010000042.1 GCA_016190005.1 Candidatus Wallbacteria bacterium
AATCGGGGCTTTGCCCCGAACCCCATCAGGGGACTCGTCCCCCGGAACCCCCTTGGCTCAGCAAGAAAGAGGGTCGACACTCGGCAATCCCCTCGAAAACCTCACGCCAGAGCGGCCTACCACTTTCCTGCGTCGCTCCCGGAGCGGGGAACGCGGGTTGCATTCGCGGTCGGCGAGTGCTATAGTGCCGCGTCCCGACAGGCCTTCCGGTCGTTCTTCGGAGCGGCCGCGGGCTAGATAATGAGGACCGTTTCGACCCCTCGAGGGAGGACTCGCAATGGGCGTCTTCGAAATGGTCTCGGCCGACGGCTACGAACAGGTCGATTTCTGGTTCGATAAGCCGACCGGGCTGAAGGCCATCATCGCCATCCACTCGACGACTCTGGGACCCGCACTCGGCGGCGTCCGAATGTGGCCGTACAAGTCGGAAGAGGAAGCTCTCACCGACGTTCTCCGCCTGGCCAAGGGCATGACCTACAAGGCGGCCGCCGCGGGCTTGAACCTGGGCGGCGGCAAGGCGGTCATCATCGGCGATCCCAAGCAGCAGAAGTCCGAAGCGCTGCTGCGCGCCTTCGGCCGGGCCGTCGAGAGCCTTCACGGCCGCTACATCACGGCCGAGGACATGGGGACCAACATCTGGGACATGGATCACATCAGCGTCGAGACGCGCTATGTGACCGGCCTGCTGGCCTCCAAGGGCGGCAGCGGCGACCCCTCGCCCGTGACGGCTTACGGCGTCTACACGGGGCTGAAGGCCTGCTGCAAGGAGGTCTTCGGGGACGCTTCTCTCAACGGCAAGACCGTCGCCATCCAGGGCACCGGCAGTGTCGGTTACAACCTGGCCAAGCACGTCTATAAGGAAGGCGGCAGGGTGGTCGCCACGGACGTCAGCGGCGAGAACCTGGAGCGCGTGGTCCGCGACTTCAACGTGGAGACGGTGAAGCCGGAGGACATCTACGGAGTCGACTGCGACATCTTCGCCCCGTGCGCCGTGGGCGCGGTGATCAATGACCAGACCATCAACCGCCTGAAGTGCAAGATCATCGCCGGCGCGGCCAACAACCAGCTCGAGCACGAGCGCCACGGCGACCTCCTTCACCAGAAGGGCATCCTCTACGCCCCCGACTTCGTCATCAACGCCGGCGGACTCCTCAACGTCTACGAGGAACTACACGGCTACAACCGCGAACGGGCGATGCAGAAGGTCGGCCAGCTCTTCCAGGCCATCACCAGCATCGTGCAGATGTCCCGCCGCGAAAACATCCCGACCTATCAGGCCGCCAATCACGTCGCCGAGGACCGCATCCGGCTCATCCGCGAAGTGAGCCGGACTTACCTCAAGAGGAACTGACGTGGAAATCAAGGGCAAACGCATCCTGGTCCTGGGCGGTTGGGGGCAGGTCGGTTCGGCCATCTGCCGGGAGTTCATGGAAGAGCGGCCTGCCCAGATCATCGTCTCGAGCCGCTGGGAATGGCAGACCAAGGAGGCGCTCGCCCAGCTGGAGGTGGAGTTCCCTGGCGGGGCGACCGACCTGGCGGGCGAGTGGGGCGACGTGCTCGCCCGCTACGAGCACAAAGACTCCGACCGCCGCGAGCTGCTGGACGACGAGGCGGCCAGGCGAGGGCTCCTCGCGGACCTGTTCGACGAGCTGAAATCCGAGCTGTTGCGGCAAACCTTCCTCTACCGGGTCATCATGCGATACCGGCCGCACATCATCGTCGACTGCATCAACCTGGCGACCATCGTCGCCTACCAGGACGTCTATCGCTCCACGCGCCACGTCCTGCGGACATTCGACGAGCGGCCCGCCGAGGCTCGCGAGGCCGTGGAGCGGCACCTGGCGGCCAGCTACGTGCCGCAGCTCATCCGGCACGTGCAGGTGCTGTTCAACTCGATGCTCGAGGGCGGAACGCGCTTCTACGTCAAGATCGGTACCAGCGGCACGGGTGGCATGGGGCTCAACATCCCGTACACGCACAGCGAGGAGAAGCCGTCGCGGGTTCTGCTCTCCAAGTCCGCGCTGGCCGGCGCCCACACGCTCTTGCTGTTCCTGATGGCCCGCACTCCCGGCGCTCCGATCATCAAGGAAGTGAAGCCGACCGCGGCGATCGCGTGGAAGCAGATCGGGTACGGCCCGGTCCTCAAGGGCGGCCGGCCGGTGGCGCTGGAGCAAGTCGAAATGGCCGATGCCGTGGAGCTGGGAGAGCGATTCAGTTCGGCGGCGCCTGCTGCGCTGGAGAAGGCGCTCGCGGCGCGCCCCACGAAAACGCTCGAATCGGTCTTCATCGACACGGGCGAGAACGGCGTCTTCAGCCGCGGGGAGTTCGAGGCCATCACGGCAGTGGACCAGATGGAGTACGTCACCCCCGAGGAGATCGCCAGGAACGTCATCTTCGAGATCAAGGGCGGCAACACGGGCCACGACGTCATCAACGCGCTCGACCAGGCCTCGATGGGGCCGACCTATCGCGCGGGCGCGCTGCGCGAATCGGCGCTGGCCGCGATGCGCCGGCTGGAGGACGAGCACCGCGTCGACAGCATCGCCTTCGAGAACCTGGGCCCCCCGAAACTCTCCAAGGTCCTCTTCGAGGCCTATCTTCTCAAACGCGCCTTCGGCACCCTGCAGGCCGCCGCTGACGCCTCGCCCTCGGTGCTGCAGGAGCGCGTCTGCCAGGTGGTCTCGAGCGACGCAGACCTGCGTGCGCGCATCGTCAGCATCGGAATCCCCATCCTCCTGGCGGAAGGAAACCGCCTGCTGCGCGGACGCTCGGTCAAGGTGCCTACCGACGACGCCGAGCTCACAGTGTCGCCAGAGCGCATCGAGCTCTGGGCCGAAGACGGCTGGGTGGACCTGCGACTGCGCAACTTCGAGCGCTGGCACGCGCGATTTCACGAGATCCTGCGGGAGATGAGCTCCATCCCCCCCAATGACTCGTCCTCCCGCTACGAGCGCAACCACAACTACTGGTTCCGGGACCCGGCGATACAGCCGGGCAAGATCGCAAGCTGGCTCTTCATCCGCGAGGAGAAGGGCAGCCGCATGAAGAACTGACCGCGAGGTCCACGCCAAATGATCATCGTCTTCAAGCACGACGCCAGCGAGGAACAGGTCCAGGCCGTAGTCACTCGCATCACCGAGCTGGGCATGTCACCGCACCTGTCCAAGGGGATCGCCCGCACCCTCCTGGGTGCCATAGGCGACGAGAAGATCCTCAACGCCCACCCCGTGGACGCCATGCCGGGCGTCGAGCGGGTCATCCCCGTCCTGAAGCCCTACAAGCTGGCCTCCCGCGAGTTCAAGCGGGAAAACACGATCATCGACCTGGGCGACGGTGTGCTCGTCGGAGGCCCGCGCTTCGAGGTCATGGCCGGACCCTGCGCCGTCGAGAGTCGCGAGCAGACCCTGGAGATCGCCGACATCCTCAAGGGCTTCGGCGTGCGCATCCTTCGTGGCGGCGCCTTCAAGCCCCGCACGTCTCCTTATGCCTTCCAGGGTCTGGGCGAGAAGGGGCTGAAGATCCTGGCCGAGGCCCGAGAACGCACAGGCATGAAGATCATCACCGAGGTGCTCGATGCCGACGACGCCCCGATGGTCGCCGAGCACGCCGACGTCCTGCAGATCGGCGCCAGGAACATGCAGAACTTCGCGCTGCTGCAGCGGGTCGGCCGCCTCCAGCGTCCCGTCATGCTCAAGCGCGGCATGTCGAGCACCATCCAGGAGCTGCTGCTGGCCGCCGAGTACATCCTCAAGGAGGGCAACTCCCTGGTCATGCTCTGCGAGCGCGGCATCAAGACATTCGAGCCCGCCACGCGGAACACGTTCGACATCAGCGCTCTGCCCATCCTCAAGTACGAAAGCCACCTGCCCGTCATCGCCGACCCCTCCCACGCCACCGGGATCGGCTACGTGATCCCGCCCGTGGCGCTCGCGTCGATGGCCGCCGGCGCCGACGGCGTCATGGTCGAGGTCCACAATCACCCCGAGAAGGCCCTCTGCGACGGTCACCAGGCCGTGCAACCGGCCCCGTTCCACGATATGCTCGAGAAGCTCCGGACGCTGGCACCTGCCGTGGGGAGAACGTTTTAGGCTCGAGGCTCGAGGCGTGAGGCTTGAGGCGCCAGGCGACAGGCGTCAGGAGTCAGGGTGTCGGTGGCCGCCCGATACTCACTACTCGCTACTCACTACTTCCCCAGAGGCCAAATGGTGCAAGTCGGGGGGGGATTCTGTCGATAGATAGAGCGTGCGCTGGCTTGCGCTCGCGATACTGCTCGTTTGCTTGCCTCAGAGGCTGGCGGCTTTGGAGTCCGCACCGAACGGGCAAGTGGCGGCGTTGCTCGACCCGGCCCGCAACCTGGCCCAGGCGCGCAAGCTGCTGCAGGCGGGGGATAGCAAGGCCGCGCGCGAGCCGCTGGGCGTGGCGCTCGAGCTGGCCCGGTGCGACTCGGCGACCTGGGCGGCGGCGATGCTGCTGGCAGCCAGGGACTTCCCCGACCTGGCCGCCGGAATGCTCTCCTTCGGCGACGATCAGGAGGTGCCGCTGGCCGTCGTCCCCGAATCGATCGAAGCCGCCGGCCGTTCCTTCTTCAAGCTTCCCGCCTCCTTCCAGCGCCTCGACTTCGCCAAACCCGAGCGCCGCCGGCTGATCGAGCACCTGGTCCGCACCGGCCAGGACGTCGAAGCCACCCGCGTGCTCGAGCAGCAGCTCCAAGACGAGGGCCACAGCCCCCCGCTGCTCCTCTACCTGGCCGCACTCTACGAGAAACTTGGGGAGCTGCCCCTGGCGCTGGCTCGCTACCAGGAGGCCTACCAGAAGGTGGTCCTGGAGGAGGACCGCTTCGCCATTCTCTACTCTCTGCTCCGCGTCCTCCACAAGCAGGACAGGATCTACGAAGCCCGCGCCCAGCTCAAACCGTACCAGCAGCTGGCGCGCGCCCAGGTGACCCAGTTCGTCGATCGAGTCCGTAGCTCGCCCGCGGGACGGGACACCCTGCTGTCCCAGCTCATTTCCGCCCGCCGCCACCTGGTGGAAGCCGCGAACATCGAGGGCATCCTCTCCCTCCAGAAGGACGAGGAGCGCATCGCCCAGCTCCACTTCGAGCAGGCCCTGCTCCTCAACCCGGGCCGCCTGGCCATCGCCGTCAACTACAACCATGTCCTGGAACGCGGCGGACACTACGAGACCGCTTCCGCAAACCTCTCCCGAATCCGCCAGGTCCTGACGGCCGTGTCGACGGAGGTCCAGCGGCTCCAGGACGGGAGCCTGGACGGCGGCCTCAAGCTGGCCAGTGACAGCTACGGCCGGCTGCAGTCGGCGCTGAAGCGCTGGCTCTCCGTCGTCACCACGCGCCAGGGCATCCAGCTCTACAGCCTTCGCCGGCTGAGCGCCGCTCTGGCCGTCCTGGGCGACTCCACGGCCTACGACCCCCAGGAGCCGGTCGCGTTCTACTACCGGGGTCTGATCCTGGCCGAAGAGAAGCGGCTCTCCGAGGCGCTCGTGGAGTTTCGCAAGGCCCTGACGAATTCGGCCGGGAGAGAAGCGCTGGGTGCGCTTGCCAAGAAGAAGGTCGACGAGATCCTGGAGGCTCAGACCGACACGCTGCTGGCCGCTCGAACCCCCGAGGAGCTGGCTCGAGAGAGGCTGCAGGGGACGCTGGAGGCCAAGGCGCTGGCGCCACTCGAGAAGGGGCTGGTCCAGGGTCGCACGCTCGTGGCCACCAAGCGATTCGCGGAGGCCTCGGAGCTCTTCTCGAAGCTCTCCATGGACTTTCCGCAGAGCGCCGATCCGCCGTTCCACGCGGGACTGGTGCGCGAGCAACTCTCGGACTACGACGGCGCGCAGCGGTTGTACGAGCGCGCGCTGGCCATCGTGCCAGAGTATGTGCCTGCCCTCAGCCAGCTCGCGTACGTCTACACGCAGATCGGATTCGACGCTCGCGAGGCCGTCTCGCTCGGCGAGCGCGCCCGGGCGCTGGCACCGCGAGACGCAACGGTGCTCGCGAACCTGGGGTGGGTCTACTTCTACGCGGGGGACTCGAGGCGCGCCATCGAGATCCTGCGGGAGGCGGTCGACGCTGCGCCCCGCGTGGCCGACCACCACATGCGCCTGGGGCTGGTCTACTACCGGCAGGGCCTGTTCCACTTCTCGCTCTCCAAGTTTCAGGACCTGATCGCGCTGGAGCCTGCTCACGCCCGCGGCGCGGTCTTCATGGGGCTGTCGCTGGCGAAGCTGGGCCGGGCTCGCGAAGCGCTGGAGGTGCTGGCGAAAGTGCTGCCGCAGTTCCCACCCCCTGGCGAGCTCAACAAGGTGCTCGTGACGACCATGGCGTCGCTCAAGACCGGACTGGAGGCGCGCGGCGAGACGGTCCCCGCGGCCGCAGCCACTCTGGCGACGACACCCGTGGTCGCCCCCGAGCGGCTCGAAGTGCGGGCCGGCCACATCGTAGCCCCCAACCTCACGCCTGAGGAGGCCCGCGCCAGGACCCAGGCGAGCGCGGCCGTGGACCAAGCCCTGGCGCTCTTGAAGGCCGGGCGGCGCGACGAGTGCCGTGCCGGACTGGAACGCGCCGCTCAGTCGGGTCAGGCGAGCCCCGAGGTCGCTTATCCCCTGGCGCTCCTGCTGCTCGAAGACGGGGAGATCGACCGGGCCAAGGCCACGCTCGGCTCCATCCTGGACGCCAACCCGCTCGACCTGCGCGCCACGCACAGCCTGGGCGACATCACCTTCCGCGAAGGCAGGCTCGAAGAGTACAAGGACGTGCTCGATCGCACCACGCCCCTTCGAGGCTCCTCGGTGCCCTCGCCCTTTCTGGATGCCCTCGCGGCCCGCTGGCGGGAGCTGCTGGACGCCGGCGCTCCCGAGGCCTCGGCGCACGAACGCATCGGGCTGATCCGGTTCCACCAGCACCGTTTCGAGGAGGCCACTGCGGAGCTTTCGAAGCTTCCCACCAGCCCGCTCGCCCTGATGCTGCTTGCGCAGATTCGCCTGCACGAGTATCACCGCACGAAGAACGAGATCCAGTTCCAGACCGCCCGCGACCTCCTCGGGAAAGCCGGCTACGGATTCATGGACGCGCTCGACACGCTCTGGCAACGCATCAAGTCCCCGCGCTTGACCGAAGTCTCGCAGGCGATCGAGAAGGAGTTGAAGTCCCGGGTGCGGGTGAAGCTCGGCTCCGACGAGTTCTCGGCTCCGCTGATCGAGACTGCCGCTCGAGGCGACGTGGACGAAATGGACGTGGCCGACTCGGGGCTCCGCAACCCGCGCTGGCAGCAGATCACGCGGAAGATAGACCAGACGCGGGTCGCCCGAACGACCTATCGGCCCCGGCAAGAGCCGGTCCTCGAGGAGATCGAGCTCGACCCAGGCCGGAGATTCCGTCAACCCGGCGGGCCCGGGATGAAGGCGGGACCGTACCCGCGCTCGGCGGTTGGAGCGGCAGAGGGGCTGTCGACGACCTCGGCGGCTCCGGTGACGTCGACGGCTCCGGTGAGTCCTGCGACAGCGGCGCCTGTCGCGGTCCCGGCGCTCACGGCGCTGCCGGCGGTGGGCGAGCTGGAGGACGAGGAATCATCCGTGCCGGCGGGCACCGAGCCGGCGCCCAGGAACAGCGGCCTGGCCGAGCGTAAGCTGGCGATGGGAACGGCGCTGGTGGCCAAGGGGCGGCTGGTCGAGGCGAAGTCGGAGTTCGCCACGGCGATCGCGCTGGACCCGGGACTGGAGCGTGCCCACACGGCGCTAGGGCTAACGCATCTGGCGCTCGACGAAGCGCCGCAGGCCGGCAAGGCGTTCGAGCGCGCGGCCGGAAGATTCCCGCCGGAGCGCATCCGCGAGCAGGCCACCGCCCTTCTGGCGCTGGCTAGCGGCCAGGGAAGGCGAGTCGTAGAGCTCTGGTCGGGTCCGCCGCCCGCGCCGCTCGCCGACTTCGCCTACATCGAGGAGAGCCGCCGCATCTGGTCGCGAGTGCTGGCCGATTCGCCCGGCGACGTCGATGCGCTCTACAACCTGGCTTTGCTCTGCTATCTCAACGGCGACGACGACGAGGCGATCCGGCGGGTGGAGTCGCTGCGGGACCGCACGGGCCGCGTCGGCGTGCTCTACGCTGCCGCCACCGTGCACCGGGCGCTCGTGCGCCGCGACCGTGCCGGGCTGGAGCGCGGCATCGCCATCCTCCGGGTGGCGCCCTCGGAGAATCTCGACGGCTCCGTCAGCGCGCTGGAGCGAAAGGCGCGGGAGCTGTGAGCGGCGGCTCCTAGCTGTCAGAGGAGCCGAGCTCGCGCTCGACGGTGGCGAGAACTTCGTCGAGCCGTTCGGCGGGGCAGCCGCCCTGGGCAAGCTGCGGCGACCCGCCACCCTTTCCGCCGGCCGGGCCCGCGCACGCGCGCAAGAGCGCGGCCATGTCGCGCGTGACATCGGAGGAGCGGGCGAAGAGCAGCGAGGCTTTCCCTGATGCCGTGCCTGCCGCAAAGACCACCCGGCCCTCCCGGACCACCGCGTCCGCCAGGGTCTTGAGGTCCTCGACGGTCGAGCCATCGGGAAGCCGCCGCAACACCAGGCGTGTACCATCCGGCAGGGACTTCGCCGCTGCCAAAAGGGCAGGGGCCCCGGTCGTCAGCATCTCCGCGCGCAGCTTGCGGTGCGCGCGCTCGAGCTCCACGTGGCTTTCGAGCAAGGCCATGACGCGCCCCTCGAGCGCCTGGTCCTTCACGCTCATCTTCTCGGCCAGGCGATTGACGGCGGCGCTCTTCCACTGGTAGTCGCGGAGCGCCCGGCCGCCGCAGAGAAAGTGCACGCGCGTCATGCCCTTGTAGTGCTCCCATCGCCGGACCTTCACCAGGCCGACGCGGCCGGTGCTGGGACAGTGCGTGCCGCAGCAGGGGCTGTCGTCGAACCCTTCGACCCGGACGATCCGGATGTTCTCCTCGACCTGCGGCGACTTGCGAAGAGTCAGTCGCTCCAGTTCCTCCAGCGAGGGGTAGAAGCACCGGATGGACCTGTCCTCCCGGATCACTCGGTTGACCAGATCCTCGACCCGGGCTGCATCGTCTTCCGAGAGCGCGGGTCGAGTCAGGTCGATGGTGCAATCAAGCTCGCCCAGGTGCATCGAGACGGTGGGCGTGCCGAGGGTAGCCAGAAAGGCGGCGGAGAGCAGGTGCTGGCCCGTGTGGTGCTCCATGTGGTCGCGGCGCCGGGCTTCGTCGACGAGCCCGTCGACCTCGTCCGACTCGAGCGGGCCGTCGACGAGATGCACGACGCGCGTGCCCTCCTCGCGGACCGACAGCACGAGCCGGCCGCCCAGGGTGCCTGTGTCTGGGGGCTGCCCCCCGCCTTCCGGGTAGAAGCAGGTGCGATCGAGCTCCACGGCGAAGCCGTCGCCGCAGGCGGCAGAGGCCACGACCCGCGCCCGGAAGTGGAAGACGTAGGGATCCTGATAGTAGAGCCGAACAGTCATGGGGTCACGCTCCCGGGTCTGGGCGTTGCGGGGGGGGATTTCGGGTCCTTGTCCCAGACGTGCCGATCTCGCCCGTAGCCGCGCCCGGCGTAGCTGAGCCAGAGGGTGGCACGTTCCTCGAGCAGATGCCTGGCGCCCCCCCGGTCGGCTGTATCCCCCGCGCCGCGGCGGAAGAGGAGGAAGCCGTCGCGAGCGTAGACGAGGCCGTAGCGGCGGTCGGCCAGGAGCCCGCGGGCGGCCTCGACGAAGCGGGGCACCTTCACCTGCAGGGAGAACTCCAGCCAGAAGCGACGGAAGTCCGGGCGGAACCGGTATGGCTCGGTCAGGTCGAGGAGCACCCAGTCGACTTCGCCGACCCGGTTGGGGAACTGATAGAGCTTCTCTCGATCGGTGAAATGGCTGGCCAGGTTGAACTGTACAGAGAGCGACGCGCCGGTGGGGAGCTGTCGCCTGACGTCCTCGATGAGTCGCTCGTGATCGCCGACGGCGAAGTCGGAACGGTGGGCATTGGGCGAAAGCGGGGCAAAGAGTCCGGGGAGGAAGGCGGACTGCGTCTGGCAGTGCCAGAAGAGAGCGTTTGCCAGCAGCAGTACGGCGCACCCGCGGGCCCCCAACCTGGGCACGACCTTGCAATGCAGGGCGGCGGCGGACCTGAGAGTTGCCCAGAACACGGCGGGCAGGATCGAGGCCGCGTGGTAGAAGCCGATGTCGTACGTGTAGAGGAGGCTGGAGAGGCCGTTGGCCAGAAAGATGGGCAGGCCGATGAGGAGCGACGCCGGGCGGTAGAGCGGCAAGAAGAGGACCGGTCCCAGCAGGCAGATGGCGTAATAGAGGTGACGGCCGGTGGCCAGGTGCCCCAAGGTCGTCAAAGGATGCGTCAGAGCGTTCCAGGCGATTGCAGCCGGCCCGGTACCCAGGTGGGCATAACGTTCGGCCAGGTAGGGGTGGCCGGAGGTCCCGCTGAAGGCCGGGATAATCCAGAAGTTGACGATGAGGAAGGTGGCGGCGCCCGTTGCCGTGATGATGACGCCTCGTTTGCGGGTCTGGGGGTCGCTGACGAGGAGCAGGCCGAGCGCCGCGACCACCAGGCTGACGTGCTCCTTGCAGGCCATCGCCAGCGCACAGGCCGTCCAGAACTGGGGCCAAGCGCCCAGCTCCAGATAGAGGATTGCGTACAGCAAGAAGGTGCCGCTGAAGGCCTCCGAGTGAAAGTCGTAGAGGCAGGCGAACCAGATGGCCGGATGGAGCAGGTAGAGCGACGCGAAGACGAGCGCTGCGCGGGGGCTCTCGAACCTCATCCTGGCGAGGCCGTAGACGGGCACGGCCCCCAGCGCCACCAGCAGCGCCTGGAGGGCCAGCAGAGTCTTGGGCGAGGGGACCAGCCAGTAGAAGGGCGCCAGCAGGAAGTAGATCGGCGTGAAGTGGTTACCGAAGTAGTAGGGGCTGCGACCGATCTCGGGGTTGACGCTGTTGACGAAGAGGCGTCCCTGCGTGGTGCTCCAGAAGGACTGCGCGATCAGTCCCGTGTCGTGGAGGTGGCTCTTGAAGGTATCGAACCGTGCGAAGCTGAACCCGGCCGCCAGGATGGCGAACGCTGCCGCAAGGGCCAGGGTGGCCAGGAGCGCGCCGGGCGGCCGGGTCGGCTTACGCGCGGGTCCAGCGTTCATGCCAGAGCTGGAACACCAGCAGCGTCCAGAGTTTCTTGCGGTGGTCGGCCCGGCCGTCCAGGTGCTCCCGCAGAAGCCTGCTCACCACGGAGTCGTCGAAGTAGCCGCCCGCGCGGATGCGCGCTGCTGAAAGCTGCTCCTCGAAGAGCGGCCTGAGCTCGCGCTTGGCCCACTGGGCCACCGGAATGCCAAAGCCCTTCTTGGGGCGGTCGAGCACGTCGTCGGGGAGCTTCCCGCGCATCGCGGCCTTGAGCAGGTTCTTGGTGCGAAGCCGCTTGAGCTTCAGTCGGGCCGGCAGCCTGGAGACGAATTCGACAAGCTCGGTGTCGAGCAGCGGGGCGCGGGCTTCCAGGGAGCAGGCCATTGTCGCCCGGTCGACCTTCACGAGGATGTCATCCTGGAGGTAGAGTTTCATATCGAGGTAGAGCGCGCGGTCCAGCGGGTCCTCCGCCTTTCCGGCCTCCCAGGCTGCCTCCGCGGAGCTGGCCAGGCGTGGCCAGTCGACGGAAGCCCTCACGTCGGGCGCCAGCACGTCGAGCTCCTCGGGGGCAAAGGAGCCCAGCCAGACGCTGTTGCGCAGCGGCATCTCCAGCCCTGCCCCGGCGACGAAGCGGCGGACCTTGAAGTCCAAGCTGATGTTCTCCGTGCTGACCGGCAGGAGCCCGACGGCGCGCTCGATCACGTTCTTGCGCAGGACGGCGGGCAAGAGTCGATAGAGTGAAACGAGCCGTTGGGCCTGATAAGTCGGATAGCCTGCGAAGAGCTCGTCTCCGCCGTCGCCGCCGAGCGCGACCGTGACGTGGCGGCGGGTGTAACGGGCGAGAAGATAGGTAGGGAGGATGCTGGCGTCTCCGAGAGGCTCGTCGAGGATCTCGGCGACTCGCGGAGCAAGCTCCAGCATCGCTTCGGGGTTCAGAGTCTCCTCGAAGTGCCGCGTGCCGAGCTGCTCGGCGACCCGCCGCGCCCACACGGACTCGTCGAAGCTCTTCTCCTCGAAGCGGATGTTGAAGGTCTGGATGTCGGACTTGGCCTGCGCGGCGAAGTAGGCCACGGTGGAAGAGTCGATTCCGCCCGAGAGAAAGATGCCGAGCGGCACGTCGCTCACGAGCCTGCGTCGTACGGCCGCGTCCGTGATCCGGGCAACCTCCCGCGCGCACTCCTCCTCGTCCGGGACGGGCGCCCCTGGCACTGGCCGCGGGATGTCCCAGTAGGTCCGGATGGTGAGCTTGCCGTCCTGCCAGACCGCGAGGCCGGCAGGGGGGAGCTTGTGGACGCCCGCGAAGATCGTGTCCGGGCTGGGGACGAACTCGTAGTGCAGATATCGGGCCAGGGACGTCGGATCGATTCGCCGGGTCACGCCGGGATGGGCCAGCAGGCACTTGAGCTCGGAGCCGAAGACCAGATCGCCGCCCGCGAGCGTGTAGTGGAGCGGCTTCTTGCCGAGTCGGTCCCGCGCGATGAGCAGCCGCTTGCGCGGGGCGTCCCAGATGGCGAACGCGAACATCCCGTGGACGTGCTCGGGGACGGCGTCGCCGACCTCCTCATAGAGATGGACCAGCACCTCCGTGTCGGAGTGGGTGCGGAACTGGTGGCCTGCTGCCAGCAACCGGTCCCGCGCGCGGTCGAAGTCGTAGATCTCGCCGTTGAAGACGACGGCGATGGTGCCGTCCTCGTTGTAGATGGGCTGGTGGCCGCCCTCGAGGTCGATGATCTTGAGGCGCCGCATGGCCAGCCCCACACCCGGCGAGGTGTGATAGCCCTCGTCGTCGGGTCCCCGATGGGCGATGGCGTCGTTCATCCGGCGCAAGAGCGCCGTTTCCGGAGTGGCGTCCGGCCTGGCGAGCCCGACGCCGCAAATGCCGCACATCGGGGCTCAGGCCGCTTCGCCGGGGCAACTCTCGGCGACCCGGGACGCGGAGGGTCCGTTCGGCTCGGCAGCGCCGAGGATCTCCCTGAGCGCGTAGGTCGGCTTGCCCTGGGACTCGTGGTAGGTGCGGACCAGGATCTCGGCCAGCAGTCCCATCAGGATGAACTGGATTCCCGCGATGACCAGGACCGCCGTGATGAGAATGAGCGGGCTCATCCAATCCCCGTGCAGCAACAGCCGTCGAATGGCGACGAACGCGGCGGAAAGACCGGCCAGGCCCAGGAAAAGTCCCCCGAATCCCCCGAAGACGTAGAGCGGCTTGGTCGAGTAGGAGTGGAGGAACGTCATCGTGAGCAGGTCGAGGACCACCTTCACGGTGCGGGAGAGGCCGTACTTGCTCGATCCGGCGACGCGCGGGTGGTGGCGTACGACCACTTCCGTCACGCGGGCTCCGGCCCAGAAGGCATAGGCCGGGATGAAGCGATGCATCTCGCCATAGAGGCGCACCTCCTCGAATACCTCGCGCCGGTAGGCCTTCAGCGTACAGCCGTAATCATGCAGCGGCAGGCCCGTCACCCGGCTGATGAGCCAGTTGGCGATGTTGGACGGAAGCGTGCGCGAGACCGCGCTGTCCTGCCGATCCCGGCGCCACCCGCTGACGACATCGTGGCCCTCGTCGAGCGTGCGAACCAGCATCGGGATGTCGAGCGGGTCGTTCTGCAGGTCGGCGTCCAGGGTCACGATCACGCGGCCGCGTGCGTGGTCGATACCGGCGCTCAGCGCCGCGGTCTGGCCAAAGTTGGTCTTGAAGAAAAGGACCCTGACGTGCGGATCGGAAGCCGCAAGGCTGCGCAGGATGGCTGGGCCGTCGTCCTTGGAGCCGTCGTCCACGAAGAGCATCTCGTAGCTGTCACCCATGGGGGCAACGCCCTCGCGCAGGCGCTCGTAGAGCCGAGGGAGGTTCTCGGCCTCGTTGTAGATCGGAACCACCAGAGATAGATTCGGGCGGGGTTCCATCGAGGAGTTGGGCGCGGAGACGGTGGGGGGCATGACGACCCGGCCACGATATCATCGAGGCCGTCAGGAATGAAAGTGATGTGGTCGAGCGGGCTCCTGCGGTATAACCGATGTGATGACACCGGGGACCGGGCCGGATCAGGGAGAGTGGACCTCCGAGGAGCGGATCGCGTTGCTGGAGCTGGCTCGCGCCAGCTTGGAGGGGGCTGTGCTGCGTCAGAAGCCCGGGCGATCCGTGCCGCCGAGCGAGCGGCTCTCGCAGCCCAGAGGGGCCTTCGTCACCCTGACGCTTGGCGGGGAGCTCCGGGGGTGCATCGGTTACATCCGGGCCGTGAAGCCGCTCTGGACCGCCGTCGCGGAGATGGCCGTCCAGGCCGGCTTGCATGATCCCCGATTCATGCCGGTGACCCAGGCCGAGCTCCCGTCGCTCGAGTACGAGATCTCGGTGCTGACGCCGATGGAGCGCGTGAGCCAGCCCGAGCAGATCGAGGTCGGCCGGGACGGCTTGATGATCGTCAAGGGCATGTACTCGGGGCTGCTGCTGCCACAGGTTGCTACCGAGTACGGCTGGGACCGGGAGACACTCCTCGATCAGACGTGTCTCAAGGCCGGTCTATCCCCCCAGGCTTGGCGCCAAGGCGCCGATATCTACAGGTTCAGCGCTACGGTGTTTTCCGAGCGCTCAGAACGCCTCGAACCCGCAGGGCCCAAGGACGACTGATCATCGGGCGTCTCTTCTTTACTTGAAGCGGTAGACAATCCGCCCGCGAGAGAGATCGTAGGGAGAGAGCTCGACCGTCACACGATCGCCCGGCAGGATCCGGATGTAGAACTTCCGCATCTTCCCCGAGATGTGAGCGAGCACCATGTGGCCGTTGTTCAGCTCGACGCTGAATAGGGCATTCGGAAGGGCTTCCTTGACCTTACCCTCGACCTCGATCTTCTGCGCTTTTGCGTCCAAGTTGAAGGGATACCTCCGGTGGAAGCGACAGAGGCCGTAGCAGCCCCTTCGCGGGCCGCCATTTTATCATTGATGGGCCGCCATGTCAAAAGGTAAGCATGACGGCAGACCATAGGCTCCAGACGCAGGCCGTAGGCAGGTCTTCTGAATTTACCGGATTGAGGATGTGCCTCGTGTCACTTATAATGTGAATGGGTGGTCAGGGAGATCCGGGGTTCGCCTCGGAGCACCGCGGGAGAACATCAAAATGAGTGTCTGGGGTCAGCAGTCAGACCGGCTCGAGCCCGAATTGCCCAAGGTGGTCGTCGTCGACGACGACGATGCCAACCGTGACCTGCTCTGCTCGTTGCTCCAGCCCCAGGGGTACGAAGTTCTCACCGCCGGCGACGGCCGCGAGGCGATCGGCCTGGTGCGGTCGCGGCGGCCGGACATCGTCCTGCTCGACCTGCTGATGCCCGGAGTCAGCGGCATCGAGGTCTGTGAGACCCTGAAGCAGGATCGCTCCACCGGCCAGATTCCCATCGTCATGCTGACCGGCCTCTGCGGTTCCGAAGAGAAGATCCGCTCCATCCGCGCCGGTGCCAACGACTTCATCACCAAGCCCTTCATCCAGGAAGAGCTGCTGCTGCGCATCGAATCGCTCATCCGCATCAAGCGCCTGCACGATGAGCTCGAGATGAAGAACCAGGCGTTGCAGGACCAGAAGAGCCATCTGGAGCAACTGGTCCGCCAGCGCACGGCCGAGCTGGAGGATCTGACCCTGGGGCTGGTTGCCGCGCTGGAGCGGGCCAACTCCTTGAACGACACCGACACGGGCAACCACATCCGGCGGGTCTGCACGTATAGCTACATCCTCAGCAAGGGCTTTGGAATGGAGGAGGACTTCTCCCGTCGCCTGGAACGCTACGCAAGCCTCCACGATGTCGGGAAGGTGGCGGTGCCCGACACGATCCTCAAGAAGCCCGGCAGGCTGACCGAGGCCGAGATCGAGGAGATGAAGAAGCACACCGTGCTCGGCTGGGAGCTGCTCACAGCAGCCCGCGCCGACGCCGTGGCCTGCAACGTCGCCCTCTATCACCACGAGAAGTACGACGGCAGCGGCTACCCCAACGGCCTGGCGGCCGAGCAGATCCCGGTCGAGGCCCGTATCGTCGCCCTGGCCGACGTCTACGACGCCCTCACGACCAAGCGCTGCTACAAGGAAGCATTCAGCGAAGAACAGGCCGACGAGATCATCCGTCGCGACAGGGGCCGCCACTTCGACCCCGAATTGGTCGACGTCTTCTTCCGCCTTCGGGAGGAGATAAAGAAGGTCCGGTCGCTTTACCCCGACTAGGCCGCCGGATTCTCTGTGGGGTAAAGCCCTGCACGGGGGGCCGGGCAGGGGCAGGGGCAGGGGCGAGGGCAGCCTTCGACACGACCGCTGCTCGGTCTGCTCAGGATGACCCTTCGACACGACCGCTGCGCGCTCTGCTCAGGGTGAGCGGGGGGGGGAGCTCTGTCGCGTCCCTACTTGCTACTCCCTCCCACCCTCCACCTTCTACCTTTTACCTTCCATCTTCCACCTCCCATCTTCTGCTCTCCTCCTCCCCCCGCCCGTAACTCCCAGACCTCGTCGGCAACAAAGGCAGCGCGTGATTTTTCGTATTCATCCGATCAACCCCCAGGAGCGGCTGATTCAGCGGGCGGTCGAGGAGCTGCAGGCCGGGTCCATCATGGCTTACCCCACCGACACGGTGTACGGGCTGGGGTGCGACATGATGAGCAAGCGAGCGGTCGAGCGCGTTTATCAGGTCAAACGCATGGAGAAGTCGAAGCCGCTGGCGCTGCTCTGCGCGGATCTCTCGCACATCTCGGAGTACGCAAGGGTCAGCGACTTTGCCTACCGGGTGATGAAGCACCTGGTGCCCGGCCCGTACACCTTCGTGCTTCCGGCGACTCGGCTCGTCCCCACCATTCTCGAAAGCCGCCGTCGAACCGTCGGCATCCGGGTTCCCTCCCATCCGGTTCCTCAGTCGCTCATCCGGACCCTCGGGCATCCGATTGTCTCGACCAGTTGCGACCCCGCAGGTGTTGACGAAATCATGATCGATGCCGAGGAGATAGACGGCTTCTTCGGCAACCAGCTCGATTTCATCATCGATTCCGGGCCCGGTGGCCTGGTGCCTTCCACCGTCCTGGATCTGACCGGCCCCGAGGTCGTCATCGTGCGCGAGGGCAAAGGTCCCACGGACGCGCTGGGATTCGCCGTCTAGACGCGGCCCCTAGGCCACGGGCTGTTGCCACTCCGCGGGGGCGTCTGCCCCCCGGCCGAAGCGTGCTCGCTACTCTTGCCAGAGCAGCAGGTCCTCGTACGTCTGCCGTCTGCGAATGAGCTTGGCCTGGCCCTCGGAGACCAGGACCTCGGCGGGAATCGGCCGGGAGTTGTAGTTGCTGGAGCGGCTCAGCCCATAGGCCCCGGCGTTGACCATCCCGAGAAGATCGCCCTCGGCCAGCTCGGGCATTAGCCGATCCGAGGCGAACGTGTCGCCGGTGTTGCAAAGGTTGCCGACGAGCTCGTAGCTTCGGGTGCGAGGTGCGCCCATCCTAGAGACGGCGTGGAACTCGTGATAGGACTTGTACAGCGCAGTCCCCAAGTAGTGGTTGAAGTTGCTGTCCAGGATCGCGAACACCCGGCCCTCCGGTGTCGGCTTGACGATGACCACCCGCGTCAGCATCCAGCCGGCCTCGCACGTCAGGTACTGGCCCGGCTCCAGGAACACTTCGAGCGGCCGCGCGTGCGAGCCGTTCCAGTGGTTCACCAAGGCCAGGACTCCCCGGGCGTAAGTCTCGAGGTCGAAGGGGCGATCCTCGGGCTCGTGGGGGACGCCAAGCCCGCCGCCCAGATCGAGGACTTCCAAAGTGTCCGCAAACTGCTCCGCCAGCTCGAAGAGCGTCCGGGCCGTACCAAGCATCACCGCTGCATCGAGGCCGCCCGAGCCGGTGTGAACGTGAAGGCCGCGCAGAGTGAGCCCGGCGCGGGCAGCCGCTTCACTCGCCTGGCGAGCGTAGTCGATCGGGATTCCCAGCTTACTGTGACTGCCGCCCGTCGTGCAGCTCAAGTGCGAGCCCGTGCCGACCATCGGGTTGATGCGGATGCCGATGGCACGCCCTGGAGCAACCCGGCCATACATCTCAACCTGGCTTGTGGCGTCCAGGTTGACGGCGACTCCGGTTGACGCCAGGTAGCGCATTTCCTCCGCGGAGAGCCCAGTCCCCGTGAAAGAGATTCGATCCGGCGAAAAACCCGCCCTGAGGGCCAGGTAGACCTCGCCCGCGCTGCAGCAGTCGATACCGAACCCTTCGCTTCCAATCAGCTCCCAGAGGCGCAGATTCGGGTTGGCCTTGCCCGCGTAGAACAGCTTCACGCTCCGATTCGCGAAGGCCTTCTTGAGCCGGCGAGCCCTTGCTCGTACTTCCGACTCCTCCATCACGAACAGTGGAGTCCCGAACTCCTCGGCCAGCGCGCTGGCCTCTACGCCCCCCAGGATCAGGCGACCGTCAATGACTTCCATGGGAAAATCCGCTCCCAATCGACGAATGGCCGATGACGCCCAACTTTGCCGGGTCTCATCGAAGACACGGAAGTTACGGACGCCGCCGGAGCTTGGAGCCTAGTTGGCGTGAACGGCCCGGAGGGCCTTGAGGTGCTCGATCATCGAGCCGAGCCGCGCCTTGTGGGCCTCGTCCTTGCTGGACTCCAGCGCGCGTTGCATGTTCTCGATGTCTCGGTCGAGATCCTTCAGCCGGGCGTCGCTCCCGTAGGGGGCGCTTCCCTTGCGCTTCTCGACTTCGCGCGCCATGGCGGCGCTCAGCTCCGCCTGGCGGGTTGCCTGGGCCGCAGACTTCTTGTGGGACGACTTCCGCTTCTTCTTGTGCTTCTTCTTCGCCTTCGGGGCCTGCTCCGTGGCCGGCGCCGTTGCCTGCGCCTGGGCTGCCGCCGTGGCCTGGGGCTGCGGCTGGGCCGGGGCCGGCTCGCTGCCGGTAGCCGCATCCTGCGCCATAGCGCCTGCGCTGAGTGCCGCAGTTACCAGCAGGCTGACTCCGAATCTGAGGACAGTCCGTTCCATGTGGGATTCCTCCTTGCGTTGGGATACGGGTCGCGAGTGTCTCGCGCCATTTTTCTGGGCCGCAAAGCTAGCACGATCGGCCCACAAACTCCAGCCAAAAACGCAGCGAACCGGCGGCCGCGAGTGCCCTGTGGCCCTCCCGGTCGCCGGTCGCGACGAGTGTTTTCGAGACTGCTTAGCTTACAGGCAGTACTTCTTGTGCAGCTTCTCCAGCCCACCCGGCTGGTCGAGGAGCTCGATGTCCTTGCCCAGCGTCGACGCATAGTGCGTCTTGATGAACTGGACCATCCGCTGCCGGACCTCGTCGCCGTCGAACTTCTTTCCGTTGCTCATCTTTGCCTCCTGAGAGTCCGTGGGGACCGCGGGTGAATAGTCATCCCCTGCTATCGGCAATCCGCGACCAGTGATTGAGGGCCCGGGGTGACGAAGTCGTTCGGCTCGCCTTCCCATGGCATGCGGGGCAGGAGGCGTCTAGGATGGAGGGACGATGCAGGACGACGACTCCTATGCAGAGGTCGGCCGGCTGATTCAGCGGGGACGGCTCCAGGAGGCCAAGGAGCTGTTGAAGGTGCACCTGCGAGGACAGCCTTCGGACATCTATGCCCTGAACAAGCTTGCGCTGATCCTCCGCGAGCAGGGGGATCTTTCCTCGGCCAAGAAAGTTCTCCTGAAGATCCTCGACTCCAGTCGCCGGGATCTCTACACGCACTACATCCTCGGGACCATCCACCTCGAGGAGGGCAAGTACGCCGAGGCGGTCCGGGCCTTCAACCAGGCGATCGAGCTCAACGACCAGGACGCCTACTCGTGGAACGGCCTGGCACTGGCGCACGCCCGCAGCGGAAAGTTCCCCGAGGCCGAGAAGTGTCTGAAGCGCGCCATCGGCATCGACAGCGCCCAGCCCTACAACTACAACAGCCTGGGGCTCCTCTACATGGAGCAGGGCGACTACGAACGAGCCGAGAACTACCTCAAGCAGGGGCTGCGCGCGAACCCCAGGAACATGATGTTGCTGGAGACGTTGGGTTCGCTACAGATGAAGCGAGGGGATCCGGACAAGGCGCGCGAGTCCTTCGAGATGATCTGCCGCTACTTTCCGGACAGCGAGAAGGGGTTTTCCTGTCTCGGCAGGCTGGCGCTCGAGTCCGGCCGTTTGGGGGAGGCCGACGGACATTACCGGGCGGCGCTCGCCAAGAATCCGAAGAGCTGGCCGGTGCTGGCCCACCTGGCCCACTTGCAGCATGAGCTGGGTAACCTGGAGGAGGCCCAGCACTTCTACCTTGCCGCGCTCGAGGAGCAGACCCGCAACCCCAAGCTGCTGGCAAACCTGGCCAATCTCTTCATCCAGCGCGGCTTCGTGCTGCGGGCATGGATGAGCTGCACGCAGGCCGTCTCCCAGAACGACGACTACGCTTACGCCCATTACCTCATGGGCCGGCTCTACTTGACAGAGGAGATTTTCGACAAGGCCGAGGACGAGCTGCAGCGCGCCCGCTCGTTGGACCCTGATGACCTCTACACTCTGAGTGCTCTGGCCGAGACGCTCCTGGCCCGCGACAAGCTGCGAGACGCGCGCCGTGTGCTGGACGAGGCGCTGGAGCGCCACCCGCGCGACCGCTACGCCTGTCTGCTACAGGGCACTCTGCTCTGCGCAGAAGGCCGCAAGGAAGAGGCCCGGAAGGTCCTCAAGGCCCTCGTGCGCGAAAAAGCCGGCGATCCCGCCGGCCTCCGCGCCTCGCAGCTACTCGCGAAGCTCTAGGAAGTAGCGAGTAGTGAGTAGTGAGTAGCGAGTAGGTTGTAGACCTCCTGAGCCCTGACTCCTGAAGCC
>JACPRK010000044.1 GCA_016190005.1 Candidatus Wallbacteria bacterium
AATCACAGGAACCCGAGCAGGGAACTCAAACGGAAGCCAATGACCTCACAGGCGCGCGAGGCCACCGCTCCCGGGAAACCACAAGTCCACTCCCGATTACTTCACAGCCTCTCAGGCGTCAGGCCTCAGGCCTCAGGCGTCAGGCTCGAGGAGTGAGGAGTGAGGAGTCGAATTTCCGGCTCCTCGCTTCTCGATTCTCGATTCTCGATTCTCGAGCCTCAAGCCTTACCTCGCCCCTTCCCCCCGCCCAGGCGGCCACCGGGGGCGCCGAAGGAGCGCACCTGGTTACGGCCGCCTTGCTTGGCGGCGTAGAGGGCCTCGTCGGCTTCGGAGATGAAGGTCTTGGAGTTCTTGGCCTGTGTGTGACCCATGCTGGCCAGGCCGATGCTGATGGTCACTTCCAGCTGCTTGCCCTCGTGGGGGACCCGCATCTCCTCGATGCGGCTGCGGATGCGCTCTGCCAGGAGCGCGGCGCCGTCCGGGTCGGTCTCGGGGAGGATGACGGCGAATTCCTCGCCGCCGTAACGGGCAGCCGTGTCGGACAGACGGATGGAGCGCTTGACCTGCTCGGCGACCATCCTGAGCACCCGATCGCCCAGCTGATGGCCATAGGTATCGTTGAAGCTCTTGAAGTGGTCGATGTCCGTCAGCAACAGCGAGAGCTTGCCTCCGTAGCGCGAGGCGCGGCCGAACTCCTTCTCGATCTCCAGGTCGAAGATGTGCCGGACCTGCAGAGTGGTCAGGCCGTCGATCGTCGCCAGCTTGTAGTGACGTGCATTCTGCAAGGCCGTGTAGGTGATCGAGGAGAGCGTGGTCCAGTAGGTGTGATCCTCTTCGCTCGTGACGGCTGGCTCCAGTTCGGGGCCGAAGAGCACGAGGCACCCCTCCGCGGCCTCGCGGTGCAAGAGCGGCATCAGGACGACCTCGTCCTCGTCCAGGCCGCCCGGGGGCGAGACGCCGTCCAGCTCGGCTAGCCGCACGGGTGCGGGCCGCGCGACCCAGCGGCTTCGCAGCGCGGAGCGCAGCTCCTCGGAGAGCGCCCACTCGGCCATACCGGCCGGGCACTCCCGGGAGCCCGGGAACACCTCCAACTCCTCCGGAAGCTCGCTCGGCATCACGAGCGCGCTGCCGGCGGCGCCGGTCTGGGTCACGTAGCTGTCCTGGATCAGCTCCCTGAGCTCCTCAAGGATGAGCGTCGAGTTGAACCGGCGACTGTAGAGGGTCAACCGCTGCAGACTGGCGATCCTCCGGCGCAGGTCGTAGGCGAGCAGGAACAGCTTCATCATGACGAACTGCCCGACGGCCAGCGCCGTCGCAGGGTAGACGTCGAGCAGAACGTCGAGCCGCTCGAAGACCGCGACGCTCGCAGCCAGCAGGCTTGCCGTGAGGCCGGCCACGAGCAGCATGCTGAAGCGCAGCTCGAGCCGCAGGAAGGCCCACGGCAGCGTGAGACCGGCGAGGGCCAGGGCCACGAGGTGCCAGCCGCCCGAGATCCGCCGCAGGAAGTCCCTGTCCAGCAGGTTCTTCACGACGTTGCCCTGGGCCTCGACGCCGGCCATCGGGCCGAAGGGGACGGTTTTCATGTCGATGCCGGTGGCATTGACGCCGACCAGCACGAGCCGGCCGCGCAGCGGCTCCAGCGCGTGGAGCTGCCGGGCGATCTCGGCCGGCCGCGAGGGATTCGTGGGCGAGAGCTTCTCTGCTTCCTCGAGGGCCTCCATCGTGGAGAGCACTGCAGCGGCGGGCAGGATGGGAAATGCCCCGCGCGAGGTGAGCGCCGAGTAATTGACGTAGGCGCTCGCCTCGGCGACGGAGCGCAGGATGTGCTCGCCCTCCAGGCGGTCGATGCCCCGCTTGAGCTGGGCGCGGGCGGGCGGGACCGTGTAGGTGCCGAGCACGAGCCTGCCGCCGACGCCCAGCTCGGGCTGTACGCTCAGGTACTCGCTGGCGGTCGCCAGCGCCAGGGTGGGGACCAGCTTCCCGGCCAGCCGCTGGGCCAGCGGCATCACGCGCAGGATGCCGTCGACGTTGTCGTAGATGAAGTCGATGTTGACGATGCCGATGCCACGCGAGGCAGCGTCGAAGGCGGCCAGCGGGCGGCGGACGTAAACCTCCTTGCGGAGCTCTCCGGTCTCGTTCTCGAAGACGACGCGAGTCTTCACCTCGGCGGCGAGGATCACGTTGCCGGCAGCTTTCAGAGCGTGCGCCAGCGCACGGTCCTCCTCAGGCTCCTTGGAAGGCTCATCGAAGAGGAAGTCCATGCCGACCACGCGAGCACCTGCCAGTCGCGCGGCGTCCACGATGCGCGCCCACTGCCCTCGGCGCCAGGGCAGGTTGCCCACCTTCCTCAGGCAGTCGTCGGTCACCTCGACCAGAGCGACGTTGGGATCGATGTCTGAGGACGGCGGACGGCTTCGGAACTTCCAGTCGACGAAGCGGCTTTCCGCGCCCTCGAAGAGGTTCGCTGCCGTGGCCGCCAGCACGAGGGCCGCCACCAGCACCCCGAGCACATAGGCCACCCCGGATCGCGAAGGCATGGTGAGACCGGATCATAACCCGATCAGCCTGGAGAAAGCGGCCGCGCGAGACGCTTGGCCCGGAAAACCCGTGCGGAAAACCCGTGGCGTCTACCTGTACCGGGTTTTCAAGAAAACCCGGTACAGGTAGACGCCACGGGTTTTCCGCCATGGGCCACGAGGCGGGCGCGATGGAGCTTCCGTGAATCCAAGCGTTCCGGGAAGACTGGCCGTTCGGCTATACTCGAAGGAGCATGGCGATGCATTCGTTCGGCTCCCGGCGCGGGTTCCTGATGTGGACGGTCCTGGGAATCCTGGCCGTCATGGGCATCCTCGCCTTCGCGCTCAACTACATGGCGCGCCAGCAGAACGCGATGGCGCACCGCGTCTACTTCGGCGAGGTCGCGCAGCATCTGGCGCAAGGCGGCCTGGAGCTGATGGGTCGGCGCGTGCGCGACACGCTCTACATCCGCCGCTTGCCGCGCGCGAATGCCCGCCCCGAGGACGGCTCCTTCTTCGCCGCCTTCCTGCTGGACAACGAGCGGCTCAAGAAGTTCTTCGACTCCTTCGGCTTCAGGCAGGAGGAGTGGTTCCAGCAGCTCTTCGGCAAGGACTACCGCTACCCGCTGGACGTCCTGGTGAAGCAGGTCCGCGGGAGCTCGCTCAGGATCTCGCTGGCAGTCGACCCGCAGCCGCTCTGCAAGGACCCGATCGTGGTCGACGCGGTCGAGAAGCGCGTCCGGCTGGTGCTCCGCTCGCGCGGGGAGTACCGGGGCGTGGTCCGCGAGCTTTCGACCGGCTACGAGGTGAAGGTCGTCCACCCGTTCCCCCCGGTGGCCTCGAAGTTCACGCTCTTCGCCCACGAGGCGGAGCCCGGCCAGGGCTACAACACCTTCCGCAACGACACGAGCGGCATGCCCTACACCCCGAACGACTTCCCGCCGGTCGTTTTCGACAACACCCCGCCCGAGGAAGTGCAGGACCGCACCCTGATCGCGGAGAACCTCCCGAACGAGCAGACGGCTCCCTTCGCCCAGATGGGCCAGGTGCGGACAGCCCTGGAGCGGCGCGGCTGGATCTACCTGGGAACCGGCACCGGCAGCCGCGAAGTCCACCTCAACATGACGGCCGGACCCGTGCTGGTCGGAGCCAAAGGATACGGCGAGTACTTTCACCTCTTCGACCCGCTACCCGAGGCCACTGGCGGCTTCGACGCCAAGCCCGCCTACTTCGCCGTGATGCAGCCCCCTGCCTTCTTCGAACAGCCCGTCGCCGACCTGGTCCATCCCGGCGTCCAGCAGAAGCCGAACATCAATTTCCTCTACTGGGCCTTCCACTACCCGGACGCGAGCAGCAACCTGCGCGACGGCACCCTGGGCGGCTCGCTCCAGACCGAATCCTCCAGCGTCCTGCACCTCTACGGCACGCACGCCAATCCCAGCCGCACGAAAGTCTTCGGCAACGTCTTCCAGGACTACATCCGCTTCGGCTACCTGGCCCTCGACCGCGACACCTCGAACACCGACGAGGACCTCCAGCGCGCCAACCTCGCCGCCGCGGGCCTGCCTCCGCACGTGCGAGTCCGCGACACCATCGACCCCGTCTTCAAGTACGCCACCGAGGAGGAGTACACCGACGACCTGCGCGCCGAATCCGCCGGCCAGCCCCGCATGACGCTCTCCACCATCCCACCCGAAGTGGTGAACAAGAACTTCGTCATCGACGGCGTGATGGCCGACCCGGGGTGGCCCACCGTTCCGCTCGACCTGGGCACCTACCGCTACGCCCGGATGTTCGACGGCATCTACGACTCGGGCGAGTCCGACCCGGCGCGCAACCGCGGCTACTCTCGCTACATGTCGCAAGTCGAGGCCGTCCCCTACAATGAGATGCTGGACTACATGTTCTACGGAGGCGTCATCCCGCCGCAGTCCAACCCGCTCTACCAGGGGCCCACGCTCCCCGAGGGCAACGAGTTCTACCAGCAGGCCGACCAGGTTGCGATCGACTTCCACGACCCGCTCCACGACGAGCTGAGGCGGACCGGCTACTTCCAGGGCGCCCTGAGGAGCGTCTTCCAGCCGGGCTCGGCGAGCTACTCGGAGTCGATCGGCACGACCGAAGCGGCGCGCGCCGGGCTGCGCCCGCCCGACGTGAAGTCACCCAGCCCCGCATCGACGCTGCTGTTGGCTCGCACCTACGCCGAGTACCGCACGCCTTCCGACTTCATGGCCGAGCATTACAACGCGGCCGCCAACATCCTGGAGCTGCACCGCTCAGTCCGCATCCGCCAGGGCGACCTCGTCCTGCCGCCGAACATGCGGTACGTCGGCAGCGGAATGATCCTCCTGATGAATGGCTCCATCACCAGCCAGGGCCAGGTGCCGCTCGCCGACCCGTCGAGCGCCATGGAGAGCACCCTCACGCTCGCGACCCTCGACGGCGACGTGCTCCTGGGCCCGGGAGCGCACCAGGCCGCCTTCATCGCCCCGGCCGGTGCCCTGCGTCCGCTGAACGGACTGCCACTCGGCCTCGAGGGCACCGCCGCCGCCCGGATCGTTCCCCCGTCCAGCCTGACCGCGGGTGGGCAACTGGTCTACCGCGGCGTCTACGATCCCGCCACCGACCTGCGCGAGCCCCGGGGAAGCGCCTATATCGACTACTACCAGATCGCCATGGAAGATAGCCCCATGGACTGGAGCCGGCTCACACCATGAGCGCTCGCCATGAAGGCTCCGGCGCCGCGCGGCGCGGATTCAGCTTCATCGAGGTGCTGGTGGCGACAGCGCTCTTGGTGGCCGTGCTGATCCCGATCGTCTTCGTGATATCACAGTCGATGCGGACTTCCGAGGTGAGCCTGGACGAGCTGACGGCCTCTCTCTGGGCGAGCGAGCTCGTGGAGCAGCTGGAGTGCTTGCCCTGGAGTGCCGGCTATCGGCGCATCGTCTTCAGCCCCCACCCGAACCCGGCCCCGGACTTCCCCGAGTGGCACGGCCTGCCGCCGGCGGGAATGGGCTTCGGCGAAGCCGATCCGAACGCACGCCCCCTGCAGCCGCCAATCGACACCAAGGAGTGGACGGTCACCGGCTATGTCTACTGGCAGCCGCCACCGGACGATCCCCTGCTGAAGGCGCACTCCCGGCTCTACCTCTCGGCGCTCCCCGTAGACCACACGCGCCGCATCAAGCTCTACCACCCGGTCGCCGACCCGACCGGCGTCACCGACCCGAACCTCTGGCAACTCTGGGCCCGGATCGACTGGGGCCGCACCTTCATGGGCGCCCCGCGCCAGTACCGCACCTGCGAGCTGACGACGCTTCTCGCCAACCCCGCCTTCAACCCGTGACTCCCCTCCCCCGACATCGGCCCCGCTCTACTCGATTCTCGATTCTGGATTCTCGATTCTCCCGGGTCGCCTTCACTCTCGTCGAAGGCCTCATCGCCTTGGTGCTGGCCGCGCTCGTGATGGGCGGTCTGATGGTCTACTTCGGGTTCACGATGCAGGGCTTCGTTCAGCAGGAGGACACGATGACGGGCAGCCGGGACGCCCAGCTCATCCTCTCCTGGCTGCGTGCCGACCTCACTGCCGCCGACGGCTACGACGCCTCCGGCACCGCGACGACGGGCACCACGTTTCCAAAGTCCGAGGTCCACCTGGTGCAGACCCTTGGGAGCGACAGGCTCGCGTTCTACATCCATACGCGCGCCCAGGAGCCGATTGTCCGCCCGGGTGACGACCCCGTCCTGGACGCGATGACCCCCGAGGCGCGCACGGGCTCGTGGGTGCGGCTGCTCGGGCTCACGACCGACGACCCCATCTTCGGCTACCTCTCGCCGGGCACTGCTGCCAACGACTTTCTGCGCGTCATGAACTACGCGATGAACGCCGCGTCCTGGGTCCACCCGCGCGAGCCCGACGCCCCCAGGTTCCTGAACGTGAACGTCCGCTCAGGGAGCCTGACCGCGCCGGCCAGCTACCGGTTCCATCCGGTGCTGAAGCGGTTGGAACGCTCGGGCCCCAACGGCGTCACGCTGCTCGGCAGAGACGACGTGGACTACTTCGCGGTCTCGCCCTTCTTCGAGCTCTTCGTCGACCCCGCGCAACCCGGCGGCCCGCCGGAGCTGGTGCGGGTCTGGTACGAGATCGCCCTGCGGATGCGCGCCCAGGCCGACGGCGCCAAGATTGCCAAGCGCACACTCGATTTTTCGACCCGCGTGACGCCGGGCCACCTGAACGCTGCCATCAAGTCGAGGTGGGGCCGATGACTCGGGGCGCCGAGAAGCACCTGTTGAAGCAGTTCGCGGCCGGCAACGGCGAGGCCTTCTCGACGCTGGTGGGGCGCAAGCGAGCGATCGTCCGGGACTTCCTTGCGGCCGGAGTCGATCCGGGCGCAGACGCCCTCGCATGGGAGGTCGAGGCTTTCTCGCGCGCCTACCTGGAGATCGGCAAGCTCGACCCGGAGGAAGAGGACCTGACGGTCCACATCCTCGACATCCTCAGGGACCTGAGCTTCCAGAAGCTGCCCGAGGCCCAGTATCGCAAGACGCTCTTCGCGACGGGCCGGGAGACGTTCGCCAGTCCGCCGCACCTGCCGGCGTTGGGCACGGCGGCGCTCAAGGGCGAGGAGCCAATCGACCTGACGCCGTGGCGCACGGCGCTGGGCCCGCGGCAGCTGCTCCTGCCGGAGCTGGTCTTTCTCGAAGCGGCGCCGATCGAGGGCGTGGCCGAGTTGATCAACTGCTCGGAGAACATCCTGCAGGCGTTCCTCTACCATGTACTCGACAGCATGGCGGAGCTCTCGGCGCTTGCGCACCAGGAAGGCTGTCCGCCGGATCTGGTCCTCGGCATCCAGGTCGTGCGGGTCCGCGGCAACAAGCAGCGGGTGGCGCGGCTGAGGGAGGAGAATGCGCGCTGCACCGGCTGCAAGGAGCTAATCGAGCGGGCGGCGGCGGTGGTCGCGCTCTGGTCGAGGGACTGGCGATCGGAACCGGAGGGCACCGCGGCTCTTTTGAGTCGTATAGGGTCCGGGGCCGAACGGCATGCGCCCGGGAGCTCCTCGCCCGAGATGCGCCCGCAGCCCATCGTGACGACGGTGCCGTTCGAGCCGGCCGAGCCAGAACGGCGCTCGCTGGGCCCGCTCGTGGGGCTGGGCCTGCTGCTGACGGCCTTCGTCGGCGCCAGCGTCCATTTCCTCGGGAAGCCCGAGACCGGTCGACCGCCGGCCACGGCCGGCACGCCCGTGGCGGCAACCCGCCCACCCTCGGAGCGCAAGCTGCCCGAGAAGATCGGCACGCTCTCCAGCGCCTCGGCGGCCTCCGATTCGCTCTTCGACGGCTCCGAGGTCGCCACCGACCTGCGGAACCCGGCGTCGCTGGCCTACGACGCCGGCACGCGCGTCGAGCTGGCACCCGGGGGCTCGGGCCGGGCCGGTCGCAGCGGCTTCACTATCGTCAACGGCACCGCCCGGGTCGAGGTCCCGGCCGGGACGAAGTCGCCTTTCTCGATCGCCACTGGGGACGTGACCGCAGTGACCCAGGGCGGAGTCGTCACGGTCCTGCGCACGCCCGGCCGGCGGACGCTGGTGGCCGTCGAGCGCGGGGGGGCCACTCTGACGATGGGCGACGGCCGCACGGTGCAGCTGGAACCCGGGCGCCAGGCGGCAATCGACCTGGCCACCGGCCGCTCCACCATCAGCGACCACTCCCCGGCGGACTTCTCGTCTCTGGCGGGCACGGACATCGGCGCGCCGCCCCTGCCACCAGCGCCCGGCCCGCCCCCGCCCGACGATTCAGGCACCGCGGCACCCTCTCCCCGCGGCCCCTCGCTCGGCAGCGGCGGCGTCCGCCCCGCCGACGTCCGCGGCTTCCGCGACAGCTTCTGAAGCCGGGGGAGCGGCTTTACTTGGCCGGGATAGCGGACTTAAGATGAGAGTGGAGCCATGGCCTCGACCGTATCGTCCCGAAGTCTGCTTGCGCTCGCAACCGCCGCGTCGCTCTGGTTGGCGACCTCCGCGACCGTGACGCTCGCCAAGCCACCCGGGCTGCCGCTTCCTGACTGGCTCGAAGTCTCAGTAGCGCTCGGAAGCGTCCCGGAGGTGGCCAAGGAGTTCACGGTCCGCGGCAAGGTGCGGGTCAACATCGGGCGGATGCGCAACGGGAAGTACCGCTTCCGGCTGCCGCCGGGCGTCGGCGTCGTCTCGGGCGAGCCGGAGGGGGAGCTGAGCCTCTCGGCCGGCGAGGCCCGGGAGCTGGTGCTCGAAGCGAAGCTGACGAAGCCGGCGCCCGATAGCACAGTCGGACTGGAAGTGGTGACCTCGTACCCGCGGGACGCGCTCCTGGCGGACGTGCGCAAGCGCTACGAGGGCAAGCCGGGGGAGCAGCTGGACGCGTTGCACCGTCAGATCGACGGCCTGACCGGGCCGCACGAGTTCACGGCGATGGCGCCCTTCAGCGCCACGGAGCAAGAGGGCTTTGCGGGCGAGGATGAAGCTGCGTTCCTCGACTATTTCCGACCGGCAGGACCCTCGGCGCCGGAGCTGGCGATGCTGGCGCCCAGGACCCAGCCACCCGCGGCAGGCCCAGGGGCGACGTCGAGCGCACGTGAGCTCTTTGCGCGGAACCCCAAGCTGGCGGAGCTCTTCCGCAAGGCGGGCCAGTCGCCCGAGCTTGCGTCGAGCCGCGGCGACGCAGACGACTACTCGAGGGCCCGGCGCCGGCTCGAAGCGGGCCAGCCCAAGGAGGCGCTCGAGATCTTCCACCGGCTGGCATCCGCCTCCGACGTCGACGAGGAGCTGCGGTTCGCCGCTGCCAACGGGGAGGCCGTCGCGCTGCTGACGATGGGGCGCTCGAGCGAGGCGATCGCTGCTTGGAAGAGGCTCTGCGGCGACAGGAAGGCCGGCACCTTGATCCGATACGCGCACTTCAACCTGGCCGAAGCGCACCGCGCGGCGGGCCGTTCCGACGAGGCTAGGCTCGAGTACCAGAAGGCGCTGGTCGTTCGGCCCGCCTACACGCTGGCTCGGCGCCGGATGGAACAGGCGCGGTAGGGAGGGAAGCGACACACCATGGCCAAAGTCCGAGTCCTGATCGCCGACGACTCCACCCTGATGGTGCGGCTCTTGAGCGACATCATCACCAAGGACGCCCGCATCGAGGTGGTGGCCACGGCGGCCAATGGCGAGGAGTGCGTCATCAAGGCCAGGGAGACGAAGCCTCAGGTCATCCTGATGGACCTGGAGATGCCGGTGATGAACGGTGTCGAGGCGATCCGGGAGCTGTCGCGAGTGGGGCTGGACGTCTGCGTGCTGGCTGTGAGCGCCTACGCGAAACCGGGCGTGGAGCTGCTGGAACAGGCGCTGAAGGCCGGCGCATTCGACTTCGTGCTGAAGCCTTCGAACCCGCTGGAGATCGAGAAGATCGCCCGCCAGATCACGACGAACATCTTCGTGGCCAGCTTCTCCAAGTCCAAGCAGATCCCCAAGCTGACCGAGGCCGACCTTGCGCCCGCGGCCGGGAAGAGCGCCGAGGAGAGGCCCCGCAAGTACAGCGTCATCGGCTGCTCCACGGGCGGCAAACAGAGCCTGAATCAGATTCTGCCGCAGCTGCCCGAGGACTACCGGGGGACAACGGTGGCAATCTTGCACTTGCCGGCTTTCGTCGTGAAGCAGTACATCAAGGAGCTGGGCAAGGAGTGCAAGATCCCGGTGCGCGAGATCGAGCACGACCGCGAGGTGCTCCCGGGCCACATCTACATCGCCGGGCTGGGCGCCTCCGACGTGGTGCTGGTCCAGGAAGCCGGAGAGGCGCACCCGCGGTTCTCGATGGCCCAGCAGGCGGCGGCGCCCGCGGCACCGTCCCAGACCACGCCCTCGATCGACGTTCTGATGGAATCGGCTGCCAAGCTCTGGGGGGCCGACGTGCAGGGCATCCTGCTCTCGGGCACCGGAAAGGACGGCGTGAAGGGGCTGCGCCACATCCAGATGTCCAAGGGGCTGTCGCTGGTCGAGGACAAGGCCAGCGCCAGCGTGCCGCAGCTTCCGCAGGCGGCGCAGGAGTTCGGCTCGGTCGACAAGGTGCTGCATGTCAAGGAGATCCTCGCGCGCGTCCGCGGTTGAGACGCCGGCGGCGATGACGCGCCGCTTCCAGCTCTACCTGCCCGACCCGGTGTTGACGCGGTTGGAGCTGGAGGCACATCGCACGGGCCGCTCCAAGGCGGACATCATCCGCGAGGCGCTCGAGCGGTTCTTCGCCCAGGGCGCCTCCCCGGGGAAGGCGCTGGCGTCGATCGTCGGACTGGCCGGGCCGCAGGGCACCAGGGGTTCCGGGGGCAGCGCTTGAGCAACCCGGTCTTTGTCGATGCGAGCGCTCTGGTCGCGCTGGCCGATCCGGGTGATCCCGCGCACGGGCGGGCGGTCGGGTTTCTAGGCCACCTGGAGGGGCCGCTGGCGACTTCGAACCTGGTGCTGCTCGAGGCCGCTTCGCAGGTGGCGGCGCGGGCAGGGAACCGCCAGGCAACCGAGATGCTGGAGCGGCTGCGCGCCGAGAGCGCGCTGAAGATCTACTTCGTCGACCCGGAGCTGGAGCGCAAGGGCTGGGAGCACTTCGTGCGCCACGCGCGCAAGACGCTGACCCCCAGACAGGCGATGGCGATGGCGCTGATGAAGGAGCTGGGCATCCGGATGGTGTTCACCTTCGAAGAGGCCTATCGCGAGGCCGGCTTCGTGGCGGTGCCGCTGACCCAGGAGTGAGCGATAAATTGGGGCAACTCGACTTGCCCCAGTTCCCGGTGGCGGTGTCGCTATTCGAAACGGGGCAAGTCGAGTTGCCCCGATTTTCCCCCCGATTTTCCCCGAATTCGGGGGCGGTGATCTACGATCGAACGTTTTCGGCCGGGCGGGGGTACTATTACGTGAAGCCGGCGGATGACGGGAGGGCGTTATGTGGCGTCTGGTCGCTAAGGATCTTCGACTCCACGGTGGCAGCGCGGTACTGGCGGCGGTCGGGGTCGCCGTGCTCGATTGGCTCGGGGAGCCGCGTGGCGGCACGCTGGACTTCGGGATGCTGGCGGCGTTGCTGGTGGCGACGCATGTGCTGGCGTCGTTCGTCGGGGCCGAGCTGATCGCCTCGGAGACCCGCGGCGGCACCTGGGAGCTCTTGATGCGGCTGCCAGTGGCACGCTGGAGGCTGGCGGCGTCGAAGCTGGTGGCTGGGCTGCTTCTGACGGGAGTCTTCGCTCTGCTGGCGTATGTGGCGATGGCGCTTCAGCGGGACACACTTTGGCTGGTGCCGGCCGAGAACGAGCGGATCGGGAAGATGCTCGACCTGGCGGCGCGGTCGGAACCCGCCGTCTGGTCTGCGACCGTGACGCTTTCGGTGGCGTGTGGGATGATCGCGGGCCGGTTCGTCAGCTCGGCGATCGCAGCGGGGCTGATGGGAGCGGCGATGGCCGGCGTGATGGGCGCTTGCGGCGCGGCGGTCTGGACCCTGGTGATGCGCAAGTGTCACTGGCACTTCCCGCCGACATTCACGTTCTGCACACTGCTGGCGGCGACCGCCATCGTGGCGGCAATCGGCTACCGACTGCCTCGTCGGCTGGGGTGGAGCCGATTTCGGAGGGCTTGCCTTGCAGGGGCGATCTCGGGGAGCTTCCTGGCCGCGGGCCTGGCGCCAGCGATCGTCAACCGCTATCACCTGGATGCCTCGCGCATCGACGGCATCGAGCGCGTGGGGGTCGATCCGGCAAACGGAGTCGCCCGGCTGCTGGTGAGGCTGGAGGCTTCGGCTTGGGATGTGCGTAGGCCGCAAGGGTGCCCGTACTACTGCAATTCGGTCACGACGCTGGCGGATGTCGAGCTGGCGACCGGCCGGACACGGTACACGTTCGGTGAGGATGTCGACGCCCACGGCTGGCATGGCCGGCCACCGGACGAGGTGGTCGTGGAAGCTAGCGCGCCAGGGCTCTGGGCGTGCGGCCGAGAATCTCTGCGCATCTTCGACCTGACTCGAGGGGTCGCGAAGAGCAACTTCGACTACTACGGCTCGAGCGGCACGCAACCCCGCCGCTTGCAAGCAGGGTTACTATTCTTCACGAATGGAGCCGGAACAGACTGGAGGTTTTCCTACCAGCGATTCGGGTCGGAGAGCATCCCGATCGATGTCCTTCCGCCCGCGCAGGAGTCGGAGTTCCTTGGCTACCTGCACGAGGGAGCCAACTTCCTCTACGGTATGCCGCCTGAAGAGTTCGACCGCAGCCGAGGCGTGCCCCCCGAGCGCGCACTGGTGCTGCAACCGGAGAAGCGCTGGCTCGTGCGGCCGACGCCGCCGGTGAAGCCGGGAGCATGGAGAATTCTCTCGGCCTCCGAGGACGGCGAGTCGATCCTCTGGCGCGAGAATCGAGGCAAGAACCCATCGAAGTACTTTGCGCCCGACGAGGCGCGGCTGGCCCGCGCGGAAGGAGCGCCCAGCGTGGGTATACCGCTGCCGTCCGGCTGGACGAGCGCGTGGCTTGCGGGCGGACCCGAGCCGATCGTCGTGGTCGTGCGCAGCGAGACTCCGGATCGCCACGCGGTGATGACCTTCGATGCGTCTGGCCAGCCCGTGGGGCAGACTCACATCGGCGGGCTCATCGACCTGGATTCGGTCCTGGTGCCGTTCCGCTCATCCCCGTGGCGCCTCTACGCTGCGCCCGCGTACGTCAACCGGTCCGACTCGCTTCTCGTCCACACAGGGACCGGGGAATGCAGGAATCTGGAGCTGCCTCAGCAGGGGTGGAGACGCGAACCGCAGAACTGGCAGGTAGTGGGCGACACGCTCTACTGGTTCCGGGGGCGCGAGTTCTGCCTGACCGACCTGCGCACCGAAAACACGCGCGTAGTGCCGCTCAGATAGCGTCGGCCAGGGCGCCGGAAAGTCGTTTCGGACGGGCGGCTTCCGGCGCGGCCCCGGGGCCGGTGCCGAGCCTCAGTGGGCGCCGGCGGCCTGCCGGGCGGCCATCTCGCGGAAGGACTTGCGGACCAGCTGCTCGTAGTCGTGACGCGCGGTCTGCAGCGTCTTGAACTCCGATTCGGCCGTCTTGCGGTCGCCCTTCTTCATCGCCTCGACCAGGCCTGTGTAGCTGGCGCGGTAGACGCCCTTCACCCGAACGCTCTCCGTGTCGTTGTAGAACGCGGAGCCCGGCAGCTCCTCGGCGATTCCGAGCTCGCTGGGGCGGAAGCCCTCGCCGTTCAAGGCGCTGGTGGCTTTCTCCAGGGCGGACTTGAGCGTCTCCGTGTCGCCCTTGAAGAGCTGGGTGATGCCCTTGCCGATGGTGCCGCCGATCCAGCCCATCATCATCGAGCCGAGGACCGTTCCGACCGGCCCGGCCATGCTGCCGAGCGTGCCGCCCAGGAACTGGCCGATGACGCCGCCGGCGAAGAGGCCGATGGTGCTGCCGGCGGCCTGGCCGATGACCTCGCCGAAGTTCACGTTGGCCAGCGCCTTCTTCATGTCGAAGCCCGCCGAGCCGACGTGTCCGCCCAGGATGGAGGCGGTCATGGCGCCGAAGGTGGGGAGCACCGAGGCGACGATCCCACCGCCCGGCGGCAAGAAGGTGGTGAGGGCGATGGCGGCCAGCGAGTAGCCGACACCCGAGCCGACCAGCCCGCCCCAGAACTGGGGCGTGGCGATGAAGCCGACCGCCTTGCCGACGTCGACCTGTCCGGTCGAGGAGAGCTGGCCGATGACGTTCATGCCCGCCACGGAGCCGACGGCGAGCGCGATGTTCAGCGGGTCCATCGGCTTGTAATTCCGGGCGTTGGCGGCGGTCTGGTCGATCGCCTTCATGATGGCGCCCTGGCGCTCGGGCTGGACGCCCATGCGGTCCATGGCGTACCGGGTGAGGCCCTTGGCCTCCTGGCCCAGGGTCGGCTTCTCCGGGATGTCGTACTTGGCCTTGATCGCATTGACGCGGGGGTGGAACTCCTTCGGCAGGGCGTCGATCTTCTCGGCCGTCTTCATGACAGGCGGGATCGACTGCTGCAGCCCGCCCCAGTTGCCCTTGAGCTGCTCGACCTGCTGGCGCAGGAGCTGGATTTCGGCCTCGAGGCCCGGGGGCAGCGGAACGGCCGGCGCCATGGGAACGGCCGGCGCGGCCGCCGGCACGGGCGTCTGCGCCAGCAACATGGCCGGGCAGAGGAACAGGGCCAGGAGCACGCGAAGCCGCGACACCCTGCGAGTCAGTCGAAACACCGTCAAGCTGGACATGATCTTCTCCCGGGCGGCATACGCCCGGACATGACTACCCGCCATGAGGTAGATTTGTTGCGCCGCCGGGCGTTCGCAGGCAGTCTACCGCGCTCGAGGAGGAAAGGCGCCTTCAATCCAATCACGCACATCCTGCTGGGCTGGCTGATTGCCCACCTGGGAAGCTCGACGCGAGCGCTGGCGGACCTGGCCGTCTGGACGAAGGAGCGGCGCTGCGCGTGCGGCCGGGCCCGCATCCGGCTCTGCCAGCTCTGCCGAACGCCGCTCTGCCCGGGGCACGCGCTCTCACTGGGCCGCTCAGGGCTAGGCTGCGCGGACGGCGCCGCCACCGGATCTGGTAAGGGCACCGGGAAGTCCGGATGACCCCGGTCGGCCGGCGCTTGCTCAGAGCCCGGTCCCGATGCCAGGCTAGACGCCAACATGGACATCACGGTCGGCGTCGACACGGGGGGCACTTTCACTGACTTCATCTTCCGAGACCAGATAGGCTGGCGGGCGTTCAAGGTGCCGTCGACGCCGGCCGACCCGGCCGGAGCGGTACTGAGCGGGCTTGCCGAGATCGAGGCGGGGGGGAACACCATCGGCGAGGTCGTCCACGGCACCACCGCTGCCACCAACGCGGCGCTCCAAGGGCGAGGCGCCCGCGTGGCCTTCGTGACGACCCAGGGGTTTCGCGATCTGCTCAGCCTGGGTCGACAGGCCCGCAGGGAGCTGTACGACCTGGACCAGGAGGGGTTGCCACCGCTGGTGGCGCGGAGGCTCTGCTTCGAGGTACGGGAGAGGCTGTCGGCCGCGGGCGAGGTGCTGCAGGCGCCCGACGAGCTGGAGCTGCTCTCGCTGGGACAGGCGCTCGAGCGCTCGGGAGCGGAGGCGGTCGCGGTCTGTCTGCTCTTCTCGTTTCTCGATCCGTCGCACGAGCGGCGGGTTCGCGAGGCACTGGCAGGGACCGGGCTGCCCGTCACGATCTCGAGTGACGTGCTGCCGCAGCACCGGGAGTACGAGCGCGCGGTGGCCACGGTGCTGAACGCCAGCGTGACCCCGCTGATGACGGGGTACTTGGAGCGGCTGGAGCGAGCGCTGGGAAGCGTGCGGCTGAGGATCATGCAGTCGAGCGGCGGTTGTGCGCGGGCGGAGCTGGCGGCGCGCATGCCGATCCACACGCTGCTCTCGGGACCGGCGGGGGGAGTGGTGGCGGGCGCCTGGACGGCGCGCGCGATGGGGGCGGAGCGGCTGGTGACGTTCGACATGGGCGGGACCTCGACCGACGTGGCGACCTACGAGGGCGCCTTCCGCGTGACGCAGTCTGCGACCATCGGTGAGTGGCCGCTGCCGGTGCCGGTGCTGGACATTCACACGGTGGGCGCCGGGGGCGGTTCGCTCGCCTACCGGGACGCGGGCGGCGCGCTGGCCGTGGGGCCGCAGTCGGCCGGGGCCGATCCCGGGCCTGCAGCGTACGGGCGTGGGCGGCAGCCGACGGTCACGGACGCGCACCTGGCGCTGGGCTGGCTCGACCCGGCGCGGGTGGCGGGGGGGCGCGTACGGCCGTCGGAAGAGCTGGCGCGGGAGGCGATCGGGCGAATGGCGCGGTCGCTCGAGCTGGACGAGCTTTCGGCGGCAGAGGGTGTGGCGCGGGTCGCCGAGACGCACATGGCGGGCGCGCTCTGGCGCATCACGGCCGAGCGGGGGCGCGATCCGCGGCAGTTCGCGCTGGTGGCGTTCGGGGGAGCGGGGCCGCTGCACGCCGCGTCGCTGGCGGCGACGCTGTCGCTAGGGCGAGTGATTGTCCCGCCGGCCCCGGGCGCGTTCAGCGCCTTCGGGATGGCGGTGAGCGACGTGACGCGCCACGCTGTGCGGGGCCTGGCGCGGCGTGGGCGGGCGATTGGCCGGCCGGAGCTGGAGCGTTGCCTTGCGGAGCTTGCGCTGGAGAACCGCCGGGAGCTGGAACTGGACGCCTTCGAGGGGCTCGACTCCGCGGAGCTCTCGGCGCGCTACGCCGGCCAGTCGCACGAGCTGACGGTGCCATACCCGGGCGGTCCCGACGGACTCGATAGAGCCGTCGCATCGTTTCACGCCGAGCATCAGCGGCTCTTCGGCCACGCCGACTCGAGCAGGCCCGTTGAGCTGGTGGCCGCGGGGCTGCGGACCACGCTTGCGCGCGGCGTCCCGGAGGTGCCCGGGCCGCCCCGGGGCCCCTCCGACCCGAGCAGAGCGGCGACGGGCACGCGCCGGATCCGCTGGCGCGGATGGGTGGAGGCGACCGTCTTCGCGCGCGAGCGCCTCCTCGCAGGCGCCCGCATCGCCGGCCCCGCCCTCGTCACCGAGGAGACCTCGACCACCCTGGTGCCTCCAGGATTCACCGCATCCGTTCACCCCAGCGGATGCCTCGAGTTGACCAGAACGTGATCGACGCCGTCGAAACCAGCATCTTCGCCAGCCTCTTCTCGGCCCTCTGCGAGGAGATGGGCGCCGCCCTGATGCTGAGCGCCTTCTCCCCCAACATCAAGGAGCGCCGCGATTTCTCCACGGCCCTCTTCTCTCCCGAAGGCAGGCTCGTCGCCCAGGCCGCCCACATCCCCGTCCACCTGGGCTCCATGGGCTTCGCGCTCCGAGGAGTCCTCGGCGCCCTCGAGCTCGGGCCGGGCGACATGGCCGTTCTCAACGACCCCTACCTGGGCGGAACCCACCTGCCCGACATCACCGTCGTTGCGCCCGTCCATGCCGGCGGCCGCCTGGCGGGCTACGTGGCCAATCGCGCCCACCATAGCGACATCGGCGGCCGCACTGCCGGCTCCATGGGCGCCGCAACCTGCTTGACCGACGAGGGGCTGATCATCGGGCCCACCCGGCTGGTCGAAGCCGGAAATGTCGTTTCTCCCGCCTTCGACGCCATCCTGGCCGCCGTGCGGACGCCCGACGAGCGAGCGGGCGACCTCCAGGCCCAGATCGCCGCCAACCGCACCGGCGCCCGGCGGCTGGCGGAGCTCTGCGCCCGTGAGGGATCCGACCGCGCGGCCGAAGCGATGCAGGCCGTGCTCGGTCACGGCCGCAGGGTCGCCCTGGCCACGCTCGGCTGTTTCCCGCCGGGAAGCTACTCGGCAGAGGACTTCCTGGACGACGACGGCCTGGGACTGACCGACATCCCGATCCGGTGCCGCGTCACGCTCCGGCCGGACCGCTTCGTCGCCGACTTCACCGGCACGGCTCCCCAGGTGCCCGGGAACCTGAACGCCGTCTTCCCCGTCACCTTCGCCGCGGTTGCCTACTGCTTCCGCTGCCTGATGCCGCCCCGAACGCCGTCCTCGGCGGGCTGCTTCGAGCCGCTGGAGGTCCTCGCACCCGCCGGTTGCCTGCTCAATCCCGAGCGGCCGGCGGCCGTGGCAGCGGGAAACGTCGAGACCAGCCAGCGGATCGTGGACACCGTGCTGCTGGCTCTCTCCCGGGCGCTGCCGGACCGAGTGCCCGCGGCCAGCTCGGGCTCGATGAACAACTTCGCGTTCACGGGAGTCGACCCGGCGAGTGGTCAGCCGTTCAGCTACTACGAGACGATCGCGGGCGGCATGGGCGCGCGGCCGGGCGCCGCGGGGCTCGACGCCGTCCACACGCACATGACCAACACGCTGAACACGCCCGTGGAGGCGCTCGAGCTGGCCTACCCGGTTCGCGTCACACGCTACGAAGTCCGGCGCGGCAGCGGAGGTCGTGGCCGCCACGCGGGGGGCAATGGAGTCGTGAGAGAGATCGAGGTGCTTTGCGACGCGGAGCTCAGCATCTCCTCGGAGCGCCGGCGGCGCGAGCCGTACGGC
>JACPRK010000047.1 GCA_016190005.1 Candidatus Wallbacteria bacterium
CCTCGGGGCTCGTGCACCGACCCAAGCTCCTGGTGCTGGACGAGCCCACGCTGGGTCTCGACATCCAGACGCGGACGCGAATCTGGGACTACATCGCGCGGATGCGCTCGGCGGGCACCACGGTGCTGCTGACGACGCATTACATGGAAGAGGCCGACCGGCTCTGCGACCGGATCGCCATCATCGACCGCGGCCGCATCCAGGCGCTCGGCACGCCGGCCGAGCTCAAGTCGCGCGTCGGCGGCGACGTCGTGACGCTGAAGCTCTCCGCGGCGGACGCGGAGCGCGGCCGGACCGTCGTCGGGCCGCGGCTCAGAGGGCTGCCGTTCGTTCGCGAGGTGGTCGACGGCGAGCCGTTGCTGGTCTATGTCGAGCCCGGCGACCGAAGCGCGCCGGGCGTCTTCGACGCGGTCCGTGACGCAGGGGTGCACGTGGAGGCTTTCCACTATTGCCGGCCGACGCTGGACGATGTTTTCCTCAAGTTCACGGGCCGTTCGATGCGAGACTAGGTGGACCCATGCAGACCGATGCGACACGGACAGGGGAGCTCGGGCCGGCGGTGGTTCCGGTGACGGCGCCGGCGTTCTGGCAGGAGACCCGGGCGCTCACGAGGCGCTGGGTGCTGCAGGCCGCGCGCGAGCGGATGATGATCGTGTTCGGGCTGATGCAGCCGCTGCTCTGGTTGCTGCTCTTCGGTAACGTCTTCAGTGGCGTGGCGCGCTGGCGGCCCGACGTCTTCGGCACGGACAGCTATCTCGCGTTTCAGACCGCAGGCATCGTCGCGTTGACGGTGCTGGGCAATGCCATGATGGGCGGCGTGCCGCTGCTCTTCGACCGCGAGTCCGGAATGCTGGCCAAGATACTGGTCACTCCGTCCAGTCGCGGGTCACTGGTGGCCAGCCGGTTTCTCTTCACATCGGCCTTCAGTCTGGCGCAGTCGCTGCTCATCCTGTTGGTGGCGTTCCTGATGGGCGTCCGCATCGCCAGCGGCCTTCCCGGGTTCGTGGTGATACTCTGGATATCGCTCCTGCTTTCGGTCGGTTTCACGGTGCTGTCGCTGATGCTGGCGTTCATGTTCCCGCACCACGGGGCTTTCTTCGCCGTGACCGGGTTCATCACGCAGCCGCTGCTCTTCCTCTCGACGGCGCTGATGCCTCGACAGGTGATGCCCACCGCGATGCAGGCAATCGTCTGGATGAACCCGCTGACCTACGCCACCGAGGTCGCCCGGGACGCGATGCTTCGGCCCGTGCCCGACGGCTTGCTGCTGGCGCAGGCCTCGGCGGTGCTGTTGCTGTTCGACGCAGCGGTGTTCTGGAAGGCGACCGGGGTCATCCGGCGCCGGCTCGAGTAGCGCGCGGCGGGCGATGGACCAGCTGCTCGTCATCTCCGACGATGAGGAGGCGCCGCCGCCGCCCGAGACGGATCACTTGTTGATCCTGGCCGGCCGGCTCGAGGCGTTGACGGCGGTGCTGGCCAAGCGGCTCAACCAGGCGGCGGCAGCGCACTACAGCCGCCTGCTGGCCAACACGATGCGGCAGCTGGCGCCGTTTTACGGAGTCGAGGGGTTGCTGCCTCGCGGCCAGATCGACCGGGACGACAGCGGCTTCCCGTGCACGGAGGACCTCTACTACCTGTTCAGCGAGTGGCGCGCTGCGGAGCGCGGGCTGCGGGCGGGAGTGAGCGAGGCCGATCTGCTGGAGCAGCTGCGCAAGCGGATCTTCGGGGGCGAATTCCCGTCGGAGGAGCACGCGGCGCTGGCCCGGCGGCACCACATGCTGCGCATCCAGGGCGCCGAAATCGCAGAGGACTTCCGCGTGCTGCACCCGATCCTGCTGAAGGAGACGGAGATGCTACGGTTCTACCGGCTGGGGTGGCGAGGCTGGGACGAGCGCGCGGGGCTCTTCCGCTACTGCTCCTGCTTCTTCACCCAGGACAAGGAGACACGCCCGCTGGAAGAGGTGCGCAAGGACTCCACGCTCCACGAGCGGCTGCGGGCCGAGCTCTCCCGCACGCTGGCGGAGTCGGTGGAGACGCTCTACTTCCGCGACGGCATCCACCCCAAGAGCGTGGACCGCTACACAATCGGACCCTATTACTCCCCCGGGTCCGCCAACTCCAGTTTCCTTCAGCACCTCTTCGACGCGGCGGAGCATCCGTTCCTGCTGAAGCTGACGCTGGAGCGGGTCATCATCGAGAGTGGAATGCCCAGGGGCGGGTTCCTGGACGAGCTGATCGGCGAGAACCAGGAGCGGCCGCGCAACCTGATCGAGCAGCGGACGCGTTACGTGCTCTGCCCGCCAGAGCTCAAGGAGCGGCTGGGAGGGTCCGACGAGAAGGGCGAACCGGCCACGGTCTTCACGGTGGACAGGCGGGGGCAGATCGCGTGAGCGACGAGACCGGTGCAGGAATGGAACCCGGGCTGTTGCCGCTGCCCCGCAGGACCTGGAGGCTGGAAGGCGAGCGGGCCGAGCGCTACCGCAAGGCGGCCGAGTGCCTTGGGGCGAGGCTCGAGGGCGACTGTTTCGACGTGGACCGGGCGGGCGTGTCGGAGGAGCTGACGCGGGCGCTGGCGGAGGCGGCGCAGCCGTTGCCGAAAGGTGCGGCGCCCTGGATCGTGGCCGACCCTGAGCAAGCGCAGGCACTGCACACGTCGGAGCGGTTCAGCTTCGAGAGTGAGTTACTCGATCGGCTCCTGGATGAGGGGCGCCCCTTCCTGGAGCGGGTCACACGGACGGAGGCGATCGCAGGGTTCGTGAGGGTCGAGCCTGCGCCGCCCCAGACGCTAGCCGACCTGTCGGCCGTGGAAGGGGTCCGTATCGAGCTGCGCACATCGAGCGGCAGCGTCGGGAAGCTGGCGCGGCTGGGAGAGATGAACCGTGAGCTGGGAAAGCCCGAGAATTACCTTTCGCGGGACTACCTGCAACGCATGGTGGAGCTGGTGGCAGAGCTGCGCGTGCTGCACGGGGAGCTGGAGACGCTGTCGGTGCCGCCGCTAGCGGAGCGGGTCGGGGCCTTCTGTGCGCCGGCATTCGGGTCCGTCTACCTGTTCCCCGGCGAGCCTCAGGATCTGCTCGTGCACCCGCCGCCGTACTCGAAGCCGAGCCTCGAAGAGACCTACAAGGGTTTGGCTTCGCCCATCAAGCTCTCGAGTCCCCACATCACCCAGAGACTGGCGCAGCTGGGTTACCTCCGCTATGACCTGAGGCTCTTGCCGGGGCGGCTCCAGGAGATCGAGGACGAGGTCTTGCTGGCTGCGGGCGTGGACCCGTCCGTGCTCCCGCCATCGCAGCGTGGCTCGGCCGTGGCCTCGCGGCGGGCGGCCCTGCCACGCACCTGGCATGAGCTCAACTCGCTCCAGTCGCTCCTGCGCTCCAAGGAGGCCCTCAACGACGCGCGACTGGCGCAGCTCTCCGAGGAGGCCCGGGTCAAGCTGGCCGTTGCCCTGAAGGACGCAGGCGTGGTCGGGCGGCTGCTCTCGGACCTGGACCACATCGACTACCCGCGCTTCTGGCGCTACAACCGGGTGCGATTTGCGGCCAGCTTTGCGGACTACTCCGAAGTGAAGAAGCGCTACGTCTGGCAGCGGGTCTCGCGCACCGCCGGGGATCACCCGCCGCCGCAGGCCAACGCGGCCTCGGACTCGAAGCCCGACACCGACGACATCGTCTTCATCGGCTCGTGAGTTGTATGATGGTCGTCCGATGCTCAAGGACGTCCTGCTCGCCGCGATCGCGATTCTCCTTCTAGCCGGCTGCTTCCTTCTCGGACGAATCAGCGGCGAACCCCAGGCGCCGCCCCCCTCGCCCGTCGTCAGTCCTCCGCTGCTGCCTCCCGTGCACTACGACCCAGGCGACGGCGCCGTCGTCAGCCTTTACAATCCCGACGGCCGCCTGTTGAAGTTTTTCGAGCTTCACGGCGAGGTGGACAAGTCCGCCCAGGAGCTGGTGTTCGAAACCCGCGACGGCAAGCGGGTGCACACGAACGCGTCCTACATCCTCGAGGGGAAGGCGGTAGGAAGAAGATAGAAGGTGGAAGGTGGAAGGTGGAAGAGAGTAGCCAGTAGCCAGTAGGCGCAGGGCGTGCACGCTTACCGCCTTGCCCCAGCCCCTGCCCTAGCCCCTGCCCCTGCCCAAGGCTTACCTCCGAAGTCTTGCTCCTGACTCCTGAAGCCTGAGGTCTGAAGCCTTCCTCCTCAAACCTCGAGCCTCACTCCTCACCAACGGCCTCGGCGCGGACGGACGGCTCGGGGTCCTGAGGGTCCCACTCGGCGCGGCTGAGGGTGCGCACACCGTCGTGTACCACCAACATCAGGTGGGCGTTCGGGTAGATCGCCCGCAAGGGCTGGAAGAGCAGCGTCGCGAGCTGCGCGTCGAAGGCGCGGACGACCTCGGAGGCGGCTGCCCGGTCCACGATGGCGGTCAGCTCCGCGCGCTTCGCCAGCCGGCGCACGCTCTGCCGATTCCGGGACAGCACCAGGGCGTGGGGGTTCTGGACCTCCAGCTCCCAGCGGATCTCGAGCTTCGCAATGACCGGCGCCGAGTACTCGCGCACATAGTCCGCCAGCGAGCTTGCGACGGCGGCCGAGTCCTCCTCGAGCTCGCTGTCGACTTCCGCGACCGGCTCGTCCAGAACCTGAGGATCAGTCCTGCCCGAATCGTCCGTCGCAGCAAGACACGCCGCTGCCAGAAGCAGCCAGGCAGCCAGACCGAACCTTATCGATCGCGCGTGCACTTCTCGCCATGGGTATCGGCGCCCGGAGACGCGACCTTAGGCAGGCTCGAGGCTCGAGGCTCGGGGAGTGAGGAGGAAGGCTTCAGACCTCAGGCTTCAGGAGTCGGGAGTCAGCAGTCAGGAGCAAGACTTCGGAGTTGAGCCTTGGGCAGGGGGCAAGGGCTCGGGCAGGGCGGTAAGCGTGGACGCTCTGCGCCTACTGACTACTGGCTACTGACTACTTTCTTCACTCACTCTTCCTCCGCCGACTTCTCCCCCGTATCCGCGGGCTTTCGCCGCCGTGGGGGGCGCTCCGAAAGCCAGGGCAGTGGTGCGGGCGCGCCGTTCTTGCGCACGAAGGCCAGCGCGATGACCTCGTCCAGACGCTGGACCAGATGGAAACTCATCTGGCGCTGAATCTTCTTGGGGATCTCCTCCAGGTTCTTGCGGTTCTCGGCAGGGAGGATCACAGTACGGATTCCGAGCCGGAAGGCGGCCAAGACCTTCTCCTTGATCCCCCCCACGGGCAGGACCTTGCCCTTCAGCGTGACCTCGCCCGTCATGGCGATGTCCTTCGACACGGGCGTGCTGGTCAGCGAACTGATCACGGCCGTAGCGATCGTCACTCCGGCCGACGGACCGTCCTTCGGGGTCGCGCCTTCGGGCGCGTTGATGTGGAGGTCGACCTTCTTGTAAAAGTCCTTGGGGATGGAGAATCGTTCGTGGTTCTTGCGGGTGAAACTGACGGCTGCCTGGGCCGACTCCTGCATGACCTTTCCGAGCTGGCCGGTCAGCATGAGCTTGCCCGCGCCGCGCATGGCGATCGCCTCGATCTGCAGCGGAACGCCTCCCACCTGGGTCCACGCCAGCCCCATCACGACGCCGACCTCGTCCTTCTCCTCGGTGCGGCCGTACTGGTACTTGGGGGCGCCCAGGTACTTGCGCACCGACTTTTCAGTAAGTCGGATCTTGTTGCGCTTTTTGCGGCTGACGATCTCCTTGGCGATCTTCCGGCATATGGCGCCGATCTTCCGTTCCAGCTCGCGCACTCCTGCTTCGCGCGTGTAGTACCGGACAGCCTGGATGAGCGCCTTGCGGCTGAACTCCACGCCCCGCCGGGAGAGGCCGTTCTCTTGAATCTGCTTCGGGACCAGGTGCCGTTCGCCGATCCCGACCTTCTCTTCCTCGGTGTAGCCGGGGAGGCTGATGATCTCCATGCGATCGCGGAGCGGCTCGGGAATCGTGTGCGGCTGGTTCGCGGTCGTGAGGAACAGAACGTGCGAGAGGTCGAACGCGACACCCAGGTAGTGATCGGTGAACGTGCTGTTCTGCTCGGGATCGAGGACCTCGAGGAGGGCGCTGGCCGGATCGCCCTTGAAGTCGCTGCCGGTCTTGTCGATCTCGTCGAGCAGGATGACGGGGTTGTTGGAGCCGGCGCGCTTGAGGGTCTGGATGATGCGGCCGGGCATGGCGCCGACGTAGGTCTTGCGGTGGCCGCGGATCTCGGCCTCGTCTCGCATGCCGCCGAGGGAGATGCGCGCGAACTTCCGGCCCATGGCGCGCGCCACCGAGCGCGCGAGCGACGTCTTTCCGACACCTGGCGGGCCCAGCAGACAGACGATCGGCCCCTTGATGGTGCGCTTGAGCTTGCAGACGGACAGGTGCTCCAGGATACGCGCCTTGGGCTCTTCGAGGCCGAAGTGATCCTGGTTGAGGATCTTCTCGGCCCTAGGGATGTTGAGACGATCCTTGGTGGAGATCGACCAGGGCAGCTCGAGCATAATGTCGAGATAGTTGCGGATGACGCCGGCCTCGGCGCTGGAAGCCGCCATCTTCGACAGCTTGTCGAGCTCCGAGAGGCTCTTCTCCTCGGCCACCGGGTGCATCTTGGCTTCCTTGATCTTCTTCTTGTACTCCTCGATCTCGGCCAGCGTCTGGTCGCTGTCGCCGAGCTCCTTCTGGATCGCCCGCATCTGCTCACGCAGGTAGGCGTCCTTCTGGAGCGTCTCGGTCTGCTTGCGGACCCGGCCCCGGATCTTCTTCTCCACGTTGAGGATCTCGATCTCCTTGTTGAGGAGCTCGTGCAAGATCTCCAGCCTCTTCTGACTCGAGAAGGCCTCGAGGATCTCCTGCTTCACCTCGACCTTGAGATTGAGGTGAGCGGTGACAACGTCGGCCATGCGGCCCGGGTCGTCGATGTTCGTGGCGACCTGGAGGATCTCGGCCGGGATCTTCTTGTTGAGCTTGATGTACTGCTCGAAAGCATCGAGGACCTGCTTTTTGAGCGCTTCCAGGGCGGGCGTGCTGGCCGGGTCGTCGGGAATCTCCTCGGCGTTCACCTCGAAGAGCTCGGTGGTCTCGACGTAGTCCTTGAGGCGAGCGCGGTAGAGACCCTCCACCAGGATCTTGATGATGCCGTCGGGGAGCTTCAGCATCTGCATGATCTGGCAGACCGTGCCGACCTGGTAGACGTCGTTGACGGTCGGCTCGTCGATGGTGGCCGCCTTCTGGCTGACCACGAGGATCTCGCGGCCGGTTTCCATCGAGCGATCGATGGCGCGCAGAGACTTGGGGCGTCCGACGAAGAGCGGGATCACCATGTAGGGGAAGACGACGGTCTCCCGCAGCGGCAACATCGGGATGACGTAGGCGCCACGCGGAGGGCGACGCGTGTCATCGACCTTGACGGTAGCTTCGGGGGATTCCTTCGAGCTGGGGCTGTCGGCGTCTGACATGGCGCTACCTTTTTCGAGGCGAGAGGCCTCCCGTGAGGAGCAAGGCCGCTGTTGGCGCGGAACCTCGCGATTCGAGGCAGAATAGTCCTCCAGATTCCGGAAAGTCCAGAGAATCCGGGAGCGAATTACGAGCAGTTTCGTCTCGCTCCCTACCCAAGAGCACTCCGGGCCCGCGAGGCGTCCCCCATGGTGGGGGGAACAGAGCGTGAAAGTTCGCTCGCATGCCCCAAACGGACCCGCCCGGAGCCTCGGCGCGGCCCTACTCGACCAGGCGCGCCAGCAGGTGCTCCCGGCTGACGGTGCCTGCGGGAACGGTCTCGGCCGCGCTGAAAACGCCGATCTCGACGGAATCGAGACCGAAGACCCGAGCGAAGGAGGTCTCCAGGTTGTAGCGGCAGGAAAGCTCGGCCCGCGCAAGCGTCCGGGTCGAGGTGTCCATGTAGGCGCTCAGCTCGAATACGCGCCACGGCTCCGAGGTGTTTGCGGTGGCGGACACGCCGGTGGTGCCCCCGGGGCCGAAATTAGCTTGCTGGAAGCGCGTGAGCGCCAGGGAGAGCTGACGGTGTTGTTCGTCGAACGCGGCGCCGGCCGGCAGCTGGCTCATGGAGGCGATGAGGGCTACGTCGGCGGCTGCTTGAAGCTGCGCCTTGACAGCGTAGAAGAACCCGACGTCGACGGTCAGCGAGAGCATCCCGATGAAGGTCATCAGCCCAGCGACGAAGATCACGGTGATCTGGCCCGAGCGGGCTCTTCTGATGGGAACGAAGATACTCAGCATGGTCGCTCTCAGAAGGTGATGGTAAGCGCGGTCTCGAATGTCTGGACGATCGACTTGGAGGTGGCGTAGACGTTGGCGTTCTGGCGACCGATCATGAACAGGGGCACGAGGAAGTCGTGAGAGAAGGTCACGGTGACTGTGACGCTCGGCGGGTTGCCGGTGAACTCCGGGTCGGCCGCACTGGTGGTGATGCTGATCGCCTCGGGACTGTCGGGGATGTGCACGCCTGGGGCGGTCTGGCGAATCCAGGCGCGGATCTGCGCGCGGGTGCGGTTGTTCATGGCCGCGATCCGGACGCCTTCTCGCGTGGCATGGCTTACGCTGACGTTGACGAACAGGTAGTAACCGAAGTCGATGATGGCGAAGAGAATCCCCAGGACCAAGGGGAGGATCAGGGCCAGCTCGACGAGCGACTGTCCGCGCCTACGGGCCCGGATCGCATCGGAGCTCGAATCCAAGATGGCGGTCTTCAGAAGTTCGCGCATGGTCGGTCTCACGAGCTAGTGCCGGGTACTCGTAGCGTCTTGAGCGCAGCGCGGATCTGGATCGAGCCGCGGCCCTCGAACAGGAATGCCGGGAAGATGAAGTCGTGGCGATGGTCGATGGTCACCGTCACCGAGGTGTGAGCGCCGCCGAACGCCGGGTCGGCTGTCAGCGGGACCAGATCGATCTCGGCGGAAAGGAGCTCGTTCACCGGCCCGTGCGCCGCATGCATGATGCGGCGCAGCTGGTTGTCGTCGTGGACCGGAGTTCCGTCGGCCGAGCACTGGACGGCCGCGCTGGCTCCGGCGCGCAACGCCGCGTTGACGCCGATGAAATCGTACATGTAGAACCCGAATTCGATGATCGCGGACAGGATCAACAACAGGAACGGTAGCAGGATGGCCAGCTCCATCATCGCTTGCCCGCCGCGTTTTCGTCGTCTGTCGAAGCTCATAGATGCCCGAAGGTCACGCCGGATCCCCAAGTCACTATAGGATGCCCCCCCACCCAAGGCAACCACAATCTTCGCCCCCCGCTCATCCTGAGCTTGTCGAAGGACCCGCTCATCCTGAGCTTGTCGAAGGGTCGTGTCGAAGAGCCCTGCCCACGCGACTTCCTCATGGCGCAAAACCCGGGACGATGTAGACCTTCGTCTGGGCCTTGATCGTCGTCTGGCCGCCCGAGCCGAAGTAGATCGGAAGCAGGAAATGGTGGACGTGCTGGATCAGGATCTGCACTCCCACGAAGTCGTCGGTGTCTTCGAAGGTACTGCTGCCATCGGCGTTCCCCCAGGCCGTGTCTGGGCGGGTGACAGAGGCAATCGAGCTGCTGTAGGCTCGCCCGCCGGTGCAGCAGTAGCTGATGGTCACCTCCGAGGACTGGATCTGTGCCACCGGACCGTGGCCGCTCTGGATCAGCGTGAGCAGCTGGCTGGCGCTGTAAACCGGTGTCGGTTTTGCGCCCGGAGTGCCTCGCCCCTGCATCGCAGCCATAGCGGCTTGCCTCAGCCCCGCGTGCGTGCCGAGGAAGTCGTGGATGTAGTAGCCGAAGTCGATGATGATTCCGAGCATCAGCAGGAGGAATGGCGCGACGATCGCCATCTCCGCCAGGCTCTGACCGTTCGCTCTCTTCATGCCTGGGTCACTATACCCGAATCGCGGGCGTGAACACACGGCCCGGAGGTAGCAAGTTCCGGGCCGAGACGAACGCTCGTCAGACGCCGATGCTCTGGCTGGCGGGTGTGGTGCCGGCCGGTGGGGGCCGGAGCCCCAGCCGTTCGACGGAAGCCAGCGCCCGGTTGCGGACCGCCGGATCGGCGTCTCGGGCAAGGTCGTCCAGGTGGCTGACCACCTGCACCGTCGGCGCCATCTCCCCCAGCACGTAGGCCGCGCTGGAACGGAAAAGATTGCACGTGTGCGCCACCATGTCTCGCAGGCGGGTCTCCGCGATGCGGTATCCAGCCCTGAGCAGCGGAATCATGGCGTTGGCGCGGACTCGGTTGCTCGAGTCGTCCAGGTACGGAGGCAGAAGCTCCAGCAGCTCCTCGGGAGAGCAGATTTCGGAGAGCGCCTCGATTGCGCCGGCGCGAACGCGCTGGCTGTCATCTTTGAGTCGCGCCACGAAGAGGTCCTTCAGCGCCAGATCCCCGGTCCTGGCCAGAAGCGAAAGCGACAGGGCCCGAACGCGCTCGTCCTCATCGACGTGCGCCCGGGCGTTCAAGACGAAGTCCCGCGCAGTGCACTCCCGCGCATTACAGAAAGCCTGAAGGATGCTGTAGCGCAACTTGGCGTTCTGGGCCGACCGGAACCGCTGGTGCAAGAGCTCGATGGCCTCCGAATCCAGCCGCAGGGCCAGGATCTCGACCACTGTGTTGGCCACGTAGGGCTCGGCGTCCAGACATGCTGCAAAAGCCTGCTTCACGTCCGCGTCCGGCCAGAGCGCCGCCAGGGCCCGGACCGCTTCGGAGCGGTTGGGGCCCCACGAATCGTACAGACAGATCTCCAGAAGCCGCGGCTTCAGCACAAACACGTGCTCGAGTACCGCCAGCTCGCGCAAGGCCGAGTACCGCACCTCTGCGATGTCCTCCACGAGCTTCTCTCCGATGTCATGAATAGCCGTGTCGTGAACCATGTTGCCACCCCCGATGGGTCATTCGGCCGCATTTGTTGTCTGCGCGGCTCTTGGGCAGGTCGCAGAAGGATAGTGATTACAGGCCCCGATGTCAATCCCATGCGCGTCGGGAGAAGGTGGAAGGGAGTAGCCAGTAGTCAGTAGCCAGTAGTCAGTAGTCAGTAGTCAGTAGGGACGAAGCGGACACGACTTCGCCCATAGGGCGCCCCTGCCCTAGCCCCGCCCCCCCCCTTTCCCCAAGAACCTGACTCCTGAAGCCTGACTCCTGAAGCCTGACTCCTGAAGCCTGACTCCTGAAGCC
>JACPRK010000043.1 GCA_016190005.1 Candidatus Wallbacteria bacterium
AATGACTTGACCAGGACAGGGTTTTTCCGTTCCCTGTTGCCTGTTTTCTGTTCCCTGTTCCCTGTTCGGTCTTCCTCCAGTAATCGCCTCTGCTCGCATTTCTCCGACACGCTCCTAGAATTCACCCTACAGATTCCTGCTCCCTGACCCCTGAGGCCTGACCCCTGAGGCCTGATCCCTGAGGCCTGACCCCTGAGGCCTCACTCCTCGAGCCTCACATCGCCTGTGACCGTAGTTACGGTATTGACGCTCGTGCGGCATGAGTGCTAGGGTGCGAGCGTCCCGGAGCGGTTCGAAGGCTTCGGGCGGCCTGGGGGGGGCCGGGACCCCGGCTCCCTCTTCTGCCAAGGAGGAATTGCGATGACCCATCATACGGAGGCCCACGAGGGGCCCTGCTTCCGCAGCCTGGTTGGCCACAAGGCGCCCGAGTTCGAGCTCGAGGGTGTCATCAAGGGCGACTTCAAGAAGTTCAGCCTGACGGAGAACATCAAGGCCAAGAAGTGGACCGTGCTGTTCTGGTACCCGCTCGACTTCACGTTCGTCTGCCCGACCGAGATCGAGGGCTTCGGCAAGGAGCTGGAGTCCTTCCACAAGCTCGGCGCCGAAGTCTGGGGCGTCAGCACCGACAGCAAGTTCAGCCACAAGGCCTGGATGGCCAGCGACGATCGCATCAAGGCGATTGGCTACCCCCTTCTGGCCGACTTCACCAAGGACGTCACGCGCCGCTACGGCATCCTCAAGGAAGAGTTGGGCGCCGGCTACCGCGGCACGTTCATCATCGATCCGACTGGCGTCTGCCGCAGCATGGTCGTCAACGATCTGCCCGTCGGCCGCAGCGTCTCCGAGACGTTGAGGACGCTGCAGGCCCTCCAGACCGGCGAGCTCTGCCCGATCGACTGGAAGCCCGGCAGCAAGACCCTCGGCAAGTAGGCCCGCTCCAAGAGAGCCAACCGGTTTCCCGCTTCGCCCCGCTCCGGCGGGGCGAAGTCATTCTCGGCAATCCGGTCCGCCGGGCGTCCGCGTCGCGCGCCGGCGCCGACTTTCAGGAGCAGCTTGCTAGTGCTGACTGCTGCCGGTCCTCGGCGTTCTGGCGGGCTGCCTGATAGAGCGGTTCCAGGTCCGCCCGCAGCTCCGCTGGAAGCGACGAGTAGGTAGAGTCCCGGAGGAGGTCGGCCAGCACTCCGACGTCGACGGGGTTGGCGATCCGGCCCAGGCCGCGAGCGGCCCACTCCCGGACATAGGGATCCGGGTCGTGCAGCAAGGTCAGGAAGCTGGGACGGGCTGCCGCGCAGGCCCTCCGTGTGAGGTAGCGGCAAGCCCACGCCCGGCAGTCGTGAGAGGGGTCCTCGAGGAGCTTGGGGACACTCGCAGTAAGGTCGGGCTCGGAGAGCAGCTCGATGACCTTGAGGGTCTGGAGCCGCACTTCGGGGTGGGGATCGGAAAGCCCAAGCTCCAGAGCGGGCCGGGCGGCGGCGGCGGTCTGGGGACTTGCGAGGAGCTGCAGGAGAAAGATCCGGTCGAGCGAGTCGCAGCGCTTCCAGGTGTCGACCAGCTGCTCGGGCTCGGAGGCGGCCCGGACGGCAGCACGGGCGGCCTCGCGGGAACGGATGCAGCGCTCGATCGGCTCTCTCACGAAGTCCGGCAGGTCGGGCAGGGCCTTCTCCTCGAGCAGGTCGGGGACGTATCGGGCCAGGTAAGCGCTGCGGAGCCGGGCGAGCGAGGCGGTTGCCTCCTGTGCTGCGAAGAGATCCCGGTCGTGGAGCATGGGGAGCACGCGCTCCTCGTAGCTCGGGTCGGCGGCGCTGCCGAAGTAGCGGATGGCCAGCCGCCGGAGAGTCGGGTCCTGGCTGCGGAAGGCGTCCAGCGCCTCTTCCACATAGCGCCAGTCCTTCCAGACCTCCAGGGTTTCGAAGGCAGTGCGGCGAACGTCATCGGAGCCCTCGACCAGGGCCCTGCAGATGAAGAGCGTCCGCGCTGCAGGACGGGGCAGGCGGGCAGCCGCGCGGACGGCGTAAAGCCGCAGGAACTCCAGGGAGTGTCGGGCTCCGTCCGGAGTCGGAGGATGAAAACGCTCCTCGGGCCATCGCTGAGCTGGCGGCAGCGCGTCCGGCTCGCCGCGCGTCAAGGCCAGCAGCTCGGCCTCCGCGCGGACCCGGGCGCAATCGTCCGTGCGCCCTCTCAGGAGAGTCGATGCCTCTACCGGAGCCTTCGAGTCTGCCAGCGCCTTCCAGGCCTCCAGTCGGACGGGCGCGGATTCGTGGCGGGCTGCCAGCGCCAGACCCGACGCCTGGGGCGCCAGCGCCTCCGGACGGCGCTCCCTGAGCCACGCGATGCAACGCGCGATGACCCACTCGACGGGGTGCGCCAGGAGCGATTCCACGGCAGCCCCGTCACCGGCGTCGACCGCCGCCTGGAAGGACTCCAGACGCGCGAAGACCTCGCGATGCCAGGCCAGCGCGTGCTGCATCTCGGAGCTGTGGCGTTCGAATTTCTCACGTGAGAGGCGATCTTCCAGGAGATCCATGGTTCGCCCGTCCCTGCGGGAAGCCAGGGCCAGCGCAGCCGCGTACTCCACGTAGCTGACGCCTCGCCGGATCAGCGGCTCGGCCTCCCTCCAGGCCCGGTCCGGCTCCAGCCGCGACAGGTTCAAGAGCGCCTGTCCGGCTACCAGGAACGACTCGTCGGCGAGCGCGGCCGCCATCCGGTCCGCCACTGCGGGGTCCCGGACGCGCGCCAGCCGTACAATTGCATCTTCTCGCACCCATGCGGTCGGGCTGTCCAGCTTCACCAGGAGCTCGTCGACCAGCTCGCGCGTCAGCTCCTCCTCGTCCTCCACGCCGGTCACGCCGATCCCGCTGCCCCGCAGCAACCGGAAAATCTCCCAGAAGCGCTCCTGGCGAGTTGCCGCGTCCATCCCGTTCATGTCGCGCCAGTCCACGTTGACGCTGTACGGGTTGAACTGCTCGAGCGACTTCGGATCGACGCCGTAGTACTCCCACTGCTCCGAGAGCGGTGAGTGCGGGTAGATCATCGTCATCGCCAGCACACCAACGTGGTGGATGCAGTCGCGATTTCGCTGCACGAAGTCGAGCGTGGCGCGATGGTCTTCCTCGGACTCGCCCGGAAAGCCGACCATCAGGTTGATGACGTTCTTGATGCCCGCGTCGGCGCCGTAGCGCAGCACCTGATCGGCGTCCTCGACGATGTATCCCTTGCGCATCTTTCGCAGGATCTTCTGCGAGCCGCTCTCGATCCCGTAAACCAGAGCGCCAACGCGCCCAGCCCTGAGCCGCTCGAACAGCGGCCGGTCCATCAGCCGATGCACGACCGCGTTTCCCCACCAAGTCAGGTCGAAGCCCGCCCGCGCGATGGCGTCGCAGAGCTGGCCGAGGAAGATGAGGTTGCCGTTCAAGAGCAGGTCATTGCAGCTGAACTGGTTGATGCCCCAGCGCTCGATGTGGGATCGCATCTCCGCCAGGATTGCGGGGATGCCACGGTGGCGGAACCCCGGCCAGAGAATCCGCTCGTAGCACATCGCGCATTTGCGCACGCAGCCTCGGCTTGTCAGGAAGGGAAGCATCCGCTTGCCGTAGGCCGCAAGGTCGAACTCCTCGAAGGTCGGCGAGGGGAGGACGTCCAGGTCGGACACTGAGGGCCGCGGCACATAACCCTCGGGGCGGCCGCGGTTCCAGACGACGGCCCCCGCAGTGCCCTCGAGGCTGGCGCCGTCGCGATGCCTGCGGGCCAGCTCGAGCAGCGTCAGCTCACCCTCGCCCTCCACGAACACGTCGACAAGATCGAGGAACGGGCGGAGCTCCCGCACGGCAGAGGACTCGTCGAGCCCTTCGGGTTTGAAGCCGGTCAGTCCGACGGTCCTGGGGTCTCCGGGAGTCTGGAGCCGCACACTGGGGCCGCCCAGGACGATCGTCTTGGCGCAGCCCCGCTCGCGCAGCATGCGCACCAGCTCCAGGGTGAACATGCAGTTGGCGCTCTGCGTCGAGAACCCGATCATGTCCCCGTCTCGCTCGATCAGCTCGTCGACGAAGCCGCTCACGAAGGCCTTGGTCTCTTCCGAGAAGCTGCCCTTGAAGACCTCGGGACGCGCCCAGAAGGTGCTGCTGGTCAGCTCCCAGTACTTGCGGAGGGGCTCCTCGATCCGGTTGTGGAGGAGGATGTTGAAGTCGCCCACCCACGTGTCGATGCCGTTGGCTCGCAGTGCGGCCGACAGGTACGCCAGCGCCAGGTTGGCGCACTCGGTGCGCCACGGCGGGCAAGCGACCAGCAAGATCGGAAGGCGTGCCACGCGTCTAAGTGTACTGCCCGGACCGCAAAGGGGGGAGGGGTGAGGCTCGAGGGGGCAGGCTTCAGGAGTCAGGGTTCAGGGATCAGGCCCGAGGATTCTCGATTCTCGATTCTCCCCCTAATGACAAACCCACCCGGCCGCGGGGGCGACCGGGTGGGTGCGTGTGCACTAGCGAATCACGCGACCGTGACTTCCTTGCAGAGGTAGACGTCCTGGATGGCATTGAGGAGCTGGATGCCTTCCTTCATCGGGCGCTGGAAGGCCTTGCGGCCGCTGATCAGGCCGGTGCCGCCGGCGCGCTTGTTGATCACGGCGGTCTTCACGGCCTCGGCCATGTCGTTGGAGCCGGAGGCTCCGCCGGAGTTGATGAGTCCGATCCGGCCCATGTAGCAGTTGGCGACCTGGTAGCGGGTGAGGTCGATCGGATTGTCGGTGGTCAAGTCGGAGTAGACCTTCTTGTGGGTCTTGCCGTATCCCTTGAAGGCGTTGTAGCCGCCGTTGTTCTCGGGCTGCTTCTGCTTGATGATGTCGGCTTCGAGGGTGACGCCCAGGTGGTTGGCCTGGCCGGTGAGGTCGGCGGAGACGTGGTAGTCGGCCTCCGAGGTCTTGAAGCCGCTGTTGCGGAGGTAGCACCAGAGGATCGTGGCCAAGCCAAGCGAGTGGGCCTCGTGAAAGGCTGCGGCGACCTCCTGGATCTGCCGGGTCGACTCGGGGGAGCCGAAGTAGATGGTGGCTCCGACGGCGGTGGCGCCCATGTCCCAGGCCTGACGCACGGAGCCGAAGAGGACCTGGTCGAACTTGTTGGGCAGCGTGAGGAGCTCGTTGTGGTTGATCTTCACGACGAACGGGATCTTGTGTGCGTACTTCCTCGAGACGGCTCCAAGCACCCCGAACGTCGAGGCGACGGCATTGCAGCCGCCTTCGACAGCGAGCTCGCAGATCTTGTCGGGGTCGAAGTAGGCCGGATTCGGCGCGAACGAGGCCCCGGCGGAGTGCTCGATCCCCTGGTCCACAGGCAGGATCGAGAGGTACCCTGAGCCGGCCAGCCTGCCCGTCCCGAAGATCGCCTGGAGGCTGCGGAGCACTTGCGGCGAGCGGTCCGAGTGGCTGTAGATCCGGTCCACGAAATCCGGACCCGGAATATGAAGACTCTCCTTCGAAATTCCTTTGCACTGGTACGTCAGTAGCCGCGCGGCGTCGTCTCCCAGGTGCTGCTCGATCTCTCTCAGCTGCATCTTGCTTCTCCTTCGTCGGGCCGAATTGCCGACGGCCGCATCATATCGCGCCGTGCCCCCTCGTGTCAGCGAACAGCAGCATCCAGGAAACTCGGGGACACTCGACTCGCTTTGGAGATGGAGGGAAGTGGGGGGGGCACACGACTCACTTCGGGAGCTGACATTGACCCTTACGCCGTCGACGCACCCAAGAGCGATTCCTGCGTCCCTCCGTTCTCCGGGGCGCTACTCCAGACCGGCGGCCTTCCTCACGGCCGCGCACTCATCGGCCATCGACGGGTAGAGCTGGGCTGCGCTGGTGACGAGGCTGGCGATGTGGCTCTTCTTTCCGGAAGAGCAGAGGTCCCGGGCCTCCGACAGACAAAGCTCCGCCAGGCTCTTGCGAGCCTGGTCATGGGCAGGGTCCATCCGGAGCATCGTCTCGTAGAGGCTACGCAATGCCTGGCGGCGCTCCGAGAACCTGGGCGCGGGACCGCCGAGTACGACTTCCGGCTCGGAGTCGGCGTTCGCCGATTGCTCGGTAGTGGGCCCGGGAGATGGCTGCGCGGCCGGTTGCTCTGCCGCGGCCGCGCGACCGGCTGCCCCGGCTGACGGAGGCGCAGCTTGTCTCGCCGCCACGGCCTGGAACGCCTGCTGTTCTGGCCGCGCGCCGCCGGTGCCTGCCTGTGGACGGTCGGTCAAGGCCGCCCCCCCGCCGGTCGAGCCGATGGCACCCGGTCCGTCGCTCTCTGTCTGAGACGGTGCCAACCCCTCCAGCTTGCTCTCCCTCCTGCGTTCCTCGCTCGTCGCCTGCCCAACCATCGGCGCGGCCGGCTTGGCCGCGTCAAGCTCGCTGGCCGGCTCATCCTGAGAGTCCGGAGCGATTTCGGCCGCCGGCACGGCGTCCAGCGCGTCCTTGGAGGCATCGTCGGCGCGCGTGCCGCCCCCATCGGGCCCCTTGTCTCGAGCAGCCGGGCCTCCCTCGGCGGCGGCCCCGGTCTTCTTGATGGCGTCGGCCTCTGGCTGTGACTCTTTGGGAGCGGCGCCGTCCCGCCGCGGCGGGACTGCCCCTGTGGCCGCCACGCGGTTCACTTGCTTACCGGTCAGGGAAGAGGGAGCCGCCGAAGGTGCTGGCGGCGGGGGCGGAGCTACCGGTGTGGCCACCGGCTTCGCCGCCGCCGTCGGCATCGACAGCGCCGCCGGCCGGCCCGAAGTCATGGGTTTCGACCCCGCCAGGGCTTGCTGCTCCTGCTCGGCCTGCGCCAGAATTGCCGCCAGGGCGGCCCGCTTCGCCTCGTCTGCCCCCATCTGCCGATGCTCCGTCAGGAGCTGATGGCCGTAGTGGGCACCGGCCCCCGTCACCGCCGCGGCGAGCCCCAGGAAGATCCCCAGGGCGCGTTCCCGGTGACGGCGTGTCCACCGCAAGAAGCTCTCGAGCGGAGTCGACCTGCGCGCTCCGACCGGCTGATCGCCCAACCAGGCCTCCAGGTCTTCCCGGAAGGCGTTCACGGATGCGTAGCGGCGGCCGGGCTGCGGGTCCAGAGCCTTCATCGCAATCGCTTCGAGATCCGGTGAAATGTGGCGCCCAGTGGCGCGTCGCGAGGGAGCGACGATCGGCTCCGTGAGAACGGCCTGCAAAGTCAGCAGCGACGTCTCCTTCTGGTGTGGCGGTTGGAGCGTCAGGCATTCGTAGAGGATGGCCCCCAGAGCGTAGACGTCGGTCCTCTCCGAAAGCCGCGAGATCTCGCCGCGCGCCTGCTCAGGCGCCATGTAGCCCGGCGTTCCGGCGATGGAACCTTCCATCGTCCCCAAGCCGGCTTGTGCCCGGACTCCCGACCGGATGCCGGAAGTCACCGGGCGCGTCTCGGCGGGCGCCGACGGGGCTTGCGAGGTCTCCTCGCGGGCATCGGCTCGAGCCAACCCCCAGTCCATGACCAGCACCTCGCCGAAATCCCCGAGCATGATGTTGTCCGGCTTCAGGTCCCGGTGCAGCACGCCCCGGGAGTGGGCGAACGCCATCGCCTGGCAGACGCTCACCAGGATGCCGACCAGCCTTCGCAGATCGGGACCGTCGCTACTGCCTGCGCGCAGCCCAGCGATGGCCTGCCCCAGCGAGGCGCCCTTGACCAGCTTCATCGTGAAGAAGGGATGGCCTTCGTGCGGCGTCAGGTCGTGGACCGGCACGATGCCCGGATGCTCCAGCCGCCCGGTGACGCGGGCCTCGTGCATGAAGCGCCTCAGCCGCTCGTCGGAGCGGTCCTCGCCCAGCATGCGCTTCAAGGCGATATCGCGCTCCAGCACGCGATCGCGCACGACCAGCACCTCGCCCATCCCGCCCTCGCCCGCCATCCCGCGGACCTCGTAGCGCTCGGCAACGACCTCCGAGGGCGCCGCCGACCGCCGCGCCGCGGCCGAGTGCTTGGTCGAGCTGACGTAGGTCTTCCCGCCGCTCTCGCTGCGGCGCCCCGGACCGGTTACGGTCGCGCGCCCACCCGATCGGGAAGGGGCGGGATCTCGCTCTGGATCAGCTGCCATGGTGCTCTCCTCCTACTATCACGGAGTCCGGGCTCGAGCAAGTGGCGCCGATGCCGCGCCCGTGCACCGTCCCGGTCAACGATGGCCCGAGTCGTGCCCCGGGCCGTGGCCCTGGCGGCCCGTTTGCTGCCCAGGCACGAACAGCCGCGATCGGCCCCGAGACTGCCCCGTCGGGGTCACGGCTCTCCACCAGTCTGTCAACGCGGTTGCGACCCAAGGGCGGGGCAGGCCCCTGCCACCGAGAGGTTGTCCATCGAGGGCGCGCACGGTTCGCATCCATGACCGGTAATAGGAAAGCCCTGGAAGCTTCGATGTTCCGTATGTCGATTCTGGTCGCCCTGGCGACCGCGCCCCGTTCGCCGACGCGGGGGCGGACCGCACCGTGGCGGCCAACACGCAAGCCCGGCTCGAAGGTGGCCGTAGCGGCGACCCGGACAGCGATTCGCGTGCTTTCCGCTGGCGGCGGTGACGAGCGAGACGGCGGAGATGCTCGGCTCGCTCGCCGGAACCGCAGGCGCCGAGGCCTTCGAAGTTTGCTTTCCGGGTCTCGCAGGCACCGCCTTCCCGCGCCGCTCAGGCCGTGGGTCCCTGCTCCGCGTCCGGCGCTCCGCCGTCCCCAGTCTGCCGAGCACGGAATGAAAAGACCGGCGGGCCGTCGCCCGCCGGGTAGGACTTGCGGACCGCGGCTGCCCAGGGTCCGGCAGCCGCGGTCGGGGTGTCGTTTCAGGGGCGCCGCAGGTAACCGGTGTTGACAGTGCCGTTGTCGAAACACTCGTTGATGCGAGTCAACGCATCGTTCAGGTCCGAGATGGTGGCGCCCGGGGGAAGCCCGCCGTTGTCGCCGGCGATGGCGCGGTTGGCCGCGGCCAGTAGCGCGTCGACCGAAAGGCCTGCAAAGCTGCCCGCGGCCACCGTCAGACTGCCGAGCGGGGTCGAGTCGGCTTGTTCGAGCCTGCCGGAGGCGGAAAACGCCGCGTTGAGCGTGGCGGCCACGAGCTGGCCGGCCAGCACGCCTGCCGCGGTCGACTCCGGGTCGAGCGCGCTTTCGCGGAGCACCGAGGCGGAGCCGCCCGCAGGCAGGAAGGCCTCGACGGCCGCGGAAGTACGGAAGGTGACCAGCAGGTTGCCGCTGCCGATGGTGAGCCCCGCGGGGAAGACCGCCGCGAACCCGCTGTCCCTCAGAGAGCCCGGGTTGTTGCCGTGGGCGCGGCTGCCCCAGCCGCCCTGTGTAAACGTCTGGAAGTCACCGGTAGAGACCGTGGTGCCGGGTGCGGGCGCCTCGTCGTCGTTTTCGTCGTCGCTTTCGCCGGGGTCCTTCTCGTCATCTTCGTCTTCGTCCTCGCGGCCTTCGTCGTCGTCGCCTGCGAGCGGCGGAGTCGTGGAAGTCGTGTCGGCAGGCGCGTCGGGCGGCGCGGTCGGAGTCGTGTCTGCAGACGCATCAGGCGGGGCGACCGGAGGCTCGCCGTCGGGGGATGAGGTCGAGGTCTCGGGAGCGGTCGGCTCCTCGCTGTCGTCGCCGGCGGGAGGAGTGCTTCCGGTCCCGGTGCCGGGCTGCGTTGCCGGAGGCGTGTTGTCCGTGCTGTCGTGGCCGGCCGGGGGCGTGGTCGGAGGTGTGCCGCCGGAAGAGCCGCAGCGATGACCGTGTCCTCGGCGGGCCCGCCGCGCGTTTCGGGCGCGCTCCTCGCAGCCCCGTGCCAGCAGCTGCACGGAGGCGACCGCGGCCGTGCGGTTGAACAGCCGGACAGTGCTCGGACAGCCGCCCCGGCCGATGAGGAACGCGACGGTGCCGAGGGTCGTCGAGCCGCACGCTGCCGGGCGGAACCGCACGGGCGCCCAGGACTTGAAGGTCCAGCGGGTGCCGCTCTTGCCCGTCGCCTGGATGCGCCGCGTGAAGGCTCCTCTCCCGCTTGCCGGGATGTTGCCGCACCGCTCGCTGGTGCCTCGGGTCTCGCGCTGGATCCGGATGTGGCCGGCACCCGCGATGTGGTGGTCCGGCCGGGCGAAGAGCCACTGGGTGAGCAGCACCTTGTCGTTGATGCGGCGGATCTTGGGGGGGCGGAACTCGAAGGCGGACTTCGCGTAGTCGATCCACTCGCTTCCGAGCTGCCGGCCGGCGCCCGAGTGTGCGTGCTTGGCCGCGCAGGCGGTCGCCACGGTGACTTCGGCGCGCATCGTCCCGGTGACGTAGGCGAGCAATCGCGCATCGGCCTCGCCCATGACCTTGAAGCAGCCGGCCGACTTGCCGGCGAGCACCGGCGGGTTGTCCTCGAGCCGGGTCCCGCGGGCGTCGGTCAGCTGCAACTCGAGCGACCCGGCCTCGGGGGCCTTCGGGCCGAAGGCGGCGGCCTCGCCGCAGTAGGCCTTGGCGAGCGGCGTCCAGCCGCATCGTCCCACGCGCTTGAAGAAGACGACCTGCACGGCCTTGAAGCGGATCGGCGTGGCGCCCCGGATGGCAGTCGCCACGTTGACCCGGTAGCTGAGCACCTTGCGCGTCTGGCCTTCGGTGACGGTGAGTTGGAACTCGGCCTTGGGAGCGCTCTCACGCGAGCAGACGGCATCCTTGGCTGCGTCGTTCTCGATGTCGAACGCCGTGGCCTCGAAGGCGTCGATGCCGGCCAGGCGTACGCCGATCTTGGGGAGCACGTGGGGCGGCTTCACCGCCTTGGGCGGCGCCGGCTTCCGGACCGTCGGCTTGGGGGCCGGCTTCGGTGGCACCGGCGGGCAGGCGGACCTGGGCGTGGTGGCCAGGACCGGGGCGACGGCGAGCGTGAGGGCGAGCGTGGCGGCAAAGAACGAGCTTGGCTTCGTCGGGTTCATCGGCAGGGCCTCCTCAGAGTTGAGCACGGGCCCTCTGAACCAAGACCCGGGCCAACTTTGGCGGCAATGCGCAGAACGCGCATCCAGAAAGGGAAAGGGTCATCTGGAGACCAGCACTCCATCACCGCCCGAGCCGTCATGACTCCGGACACGCTGCCCCGCCCGCAGGACAGCCCGCCGGCCCTCGCCTGTGGCCCGGGACGGTCCCGCGGGGGGCGCGTGGCGCGCGTGCGGTCCTTCGACAGGCACCGGATGGACGAACCCCTTTTCGAGGCGAGCGTCCGGCTACTTCACGTCGTCGTCGGAGAGGCCGTAGCGCTTCATCTTGTCGCGAAGCGTGATGGTGGCGATGCCGAGGACGGCTGCGGCGCGCGTCTTGTTGCCGCCGTGGGCACGCAGAGTCTGCAGGATCGCTTCCTTTTCGATGTCCTCGAGCGAGCGGTTGGCCAGCGTCTGTCGTGTCCCGGCGGCGGCTGGAGCCGGCCGGCCGTCGGGGGCGCGGTCGCGCAGCAGTAGATCGCCCGGGCCGATGCTGGTGCCCGTGCAAAGGGCGAGGGCGCGCTCGATGACGTTGCGCAGCTCGCGGACATTGCCGCGCCAGCTTCCTCGTTTCAGGATGGCGAGCGCCTCGGCCGAAATCGTCACGCGCGCGCGGCCGGTTGCGCGAGCCAGCGCGGCGTCCAGGAAGTGGCCCGAGAGAAGCTCGATATCCTCCGGCCTATCCCTGAGCGGTGGCAGCCGGACCTCGACCTGCGAGAGGCGATAGAAGAGGTCCTCGCGGAACGTGCCCTCCGAGACGCGCTGCTCGAGGTCCCGGTGCGTGGCTGAAACCACTCGCACGTTCACCTTCTTGGCCGCCGAGGAGCCCAGGCGCGTGATCTCCCGCTGCTCCAGCACCCGCAACAGGCGCGGCTGCAACTCCAGCGGCAACTCGCCCAGCTCGTCCAGAAAGAGCGTTCCGCCGTCGGCAGCCTCGAAGGCGCCGATGCGGCGCTGGGCGGCTCCCGTGAAGGCCCCCACCTCGTGGCCGAACAGCTCGCTTCCGACCAGGTCCTTGTTGAGGTTACCGCAGTCAATGACCACAAACGGTGCGTTGGCTCGTGGACTGGCCCGGTGCAGGGCCCGTGCCACGACCTCCTTGCCCGTGCCGGTCTCGCCGTGGAGCACGACGCTGACGTCCGAGGGTGCCACGCGCTCCAGGATGCCGATGATCTCGCGCATCCGCGAGCTGGTCGCCAGCACCCCGTGGAAGTCGCCTGTCCGGCTCGGCGTCACGACCAGGTCCTCGTCGCTCGTCTGGAACTTCAGCACCGTGCGGCCGAGCCGGATTCGGGCGCCCGCGGGCAGGAAGGCGTCGTTGACCCGGATGTCGTTCAGGAAGGTGCCGTTCTTGCTCCCCGTGTCGCGCAGCATCCAGCCCTCGCGGCGCCGCTCCAGCACGGCGTGGTGGCGGGAGACCGCGGCGTCGGTGAGCGGCAGGTCGTTGTCCGGGCCTTTGCCGATCCGGATCTTGGGCGTGTCGACCAGCAGGTCCCGGCCGGTGTCCGGACCCTCGGCGACCCAGACACGCACCTTCTTGAGGGTGATGACCGTGATGCCGGAGCGGCCGAGGTCGATGCCCTCGGTCGGTCGGTTGGGGTCGTCCGGGTCGAAACCTGCGGTCACGCCTGCCCTCCTGGCGGCTCCAGGTTAGCTCATGCCGAGCAGCATCCGTAAGAGGATGCAGTCCGCGAGCCCGAAGTTGGGGTCCAGCACGTAGTAGCGCGCGCGGAATCGGACCGGGCCGGGCTCGAGCAGCCACGCGGGCACCGAGTGTACCAGCATCGTGACGCGCGGCGTCGTCGAGAAGCCGGGCCGCCAGGCGTAGTGGAGCCGTAGCGAGCGGCCTTGCTGCTCCACGTCGACGACGAAAACGGCTCCGCGGCGGAAATCGACGGCCTGGAGCGCCAGGTCGACGTACCGCGTCGTGGGCCCCGGGTGAGGAAGGACGACCGCCTCGTAAGTCGCCTCCTGGATGTTCGCGCGGATGTCCGTGTACTGCCGGACGGCCGCGAGCTCGCGCGTGTTGAAGCGGTTGCGAGTGCCCAGCGGCACGTCGAGCCAGGCGGCCGTCGGCGGCACTCGAGGCTGGGTGACGATGGCGCAGTCGGGAGTCGACACGGCGGCGACGCGTGAGCGGCTCGTGAGCCCGAGGTACTCGCAGGCGCTATCGAGCATCCGTAGCTCCTCCAACCCGCTCAGGAGCCGAGAGCGATCGGAGGGCGGAAAGGCTTGCGAAGCGAGGGTCTCGATGAGCGAACCGGCGAGCTCGGGCAGCCGGCGCCCGGGGTCGATTGCCGAGAGCTGGGCGTCGACACGCGCGCGCGCTTCCGCGGCCGTTGCGCCCTTGGCGCGCATTCGGACCAGCGACAGGCAGAGGGGCTCGATTCCGGCAGCGGCGATGCGCCGCGCCAGCCCGTTGGCCTGTGCCAGCGGGCTGACCAGCACCCAGGGACCCGCGCTCGCTGCGCCGGCCGCGCTCTGTAGCGCGACCTCGAAGCGATAGTCCGCAGCCGGGTCCAGGCCCTCGAGCGCAAACCTGTGGCGGTCCGACGACGCCCTCGCCAG
>JACPRK010000046.1 GCA_016190005.1 Candidatus Wallbacteria bacterium
CTTGTAGCTTTTCACCTGGTGATGATCCCTCGCCAGACCAGGATTTGTCCATCACGGGACTTCTCTACCAGAACCCCAGACCAGCGAACAGATCTCCCATTTCCCTGGTGGAGCCTTCGCTGTGCTCGATTCTTCATTGCCGGTTCCCGGCTCCCTGTTCCCGGCTCCCTGTTCCCTGTTCGACTGGGACCAGACGCGCGGGCCGGATCGAATGCGCCGACGCTCTCCTAGAGCCTGCGCTCCGAGGGGGGGCCCGCGGTGCGTGCTATACTCCGCTTGGTCCGACTCCTCACCCGAGCGGCCACACCACAATGAGCAACATGAAGCTTTCGCAGTCGCTCAATCTGCGGCTGCAGCAGACCCTGCGGCTGACGCCGCAGCTGCAGCTGGCAATGAAGATGCTGCAGCTCAATCAGCTGGAGCTTCAGGAGCTGATCAAGGAAGAGGTCGAAAAGAACCCGCTGCTCGAGATCTCCGAAGGGGGCGACGAGGCCAAGGAGGAGGCCCAGCAGCCGACGAACCTCGACGACATCCCCAAGCCCGCGGACCCCACGGTGTCCGACGACGGCGTGCGTCCCCAGGAGGACTTCCAGGACTTCTACAAGTACCTGATGGACGCCCAGGACAACTACTACAGCGAGGGCGTCAACTACTACGACGCGGACGAAGAGAGCAACATCGAGGAGTACGTCGGGACACGCCCGTCGCTCACGGAGCACCTGACGACCCAGCTGCGCCTCTCGGAGTGCAACACGCTGGAGCGCAAGGTCGGCGAGTACCTGATCGGCCTCATCGACCGCAACGGCTACCTCATCTACGAGGACGATCAGGTGACCTCGGTGCTCGGTATCGACAAGGAGACGCTGGAGGGCGTGGTCGCCATCCTGCAGACCTTCGACCCGCCCGGCATCGGCGCGCGCAATCTCAAGGAGTGCCTGCGGTTGCAGTATCAGACCCAGGTCGATCCCGATCCGCTGGTGCTGAGGCTGATCGACTTCTTCCTGGAGGACCTTGCGAACAACAAGCTGCCGCAGATCGCCCGACGCGAGCGGGTGGACGTCGAGCGCATCAAGGAGTGCTACGAGGAGATCAAGCGGCTAGACCCCAAGCCGGGGCTGCACTACTCCTCCGACGAGAAGACCACCTACGTGACGCCCGACGTCTTCGTGGAGAAGGTGAACGGCGAGATCCGGGTCACGATCAACGAGAAGTACCTGCCGAACATCCGGATCAACGCCTTCTACCAGTCGATGCTGAGGGCCGAGAAGCTGACGGCCAAGAAGACCATCAGCTTCATCAAGGAGCGGTTGAACGCCGCTCGGTTCATCCTGGAGTCGATCGCGCGCCGCAAGGACACCATCTTCCGCGTGACGAAGAGGATCTTCGAGATCCAGGCGAGCTTCCTCGACATCGGCGTGGCGGGGCTCAAGCCGCTCATCCTCAAGGACGTGGCGGACCATTGCAGCCTACACGAAAGCACCATCAGCCGCGTCACCAACAACAAGTACGTGCAGACGCCGCGGGGCCTCTTCCAGCTCAAGTTCTTCTTCTCGTCGGGCACCACCAAGACCAACGGCGAGGAGATCTCGAGCAAGCACATCCACGAGATCATCCGGGACATCGTGTCCAAGGAAGACCCCCGCCGCCCGTTCTCGGATTCGAAGATCGTCGAGTTTCTGAAGAATCGCGGCATCGAGCTGGCCCGCCGCACGGTCGCCAAGTACCGCGAAGAGCTGAACATCCGCTCCTCCTCGAAGCGCAAAGCCTACTCCTGACCCCGCCAGAAAGCTCGTGGCGTCTACCTGTACCGGGTTTTCGGGCCGGTCGTGACGGGGGTCCTGGACGATTGCGCGGGGGACATGCCATGATGACTGATGCCGTCGGCCGCCGCCGGCGGATTTCGACCGATCTCGCAGGGAGCCACGCATGTCCGGCCATTCCAAATGGGCCACCATCAAGCACAAGAAGGCCGCCACCGACGCCAAGCGCGGCCAGGCATTCACGAAGATCATCCGTGAGTTGACGGTTGCGGCGCGCCACGGGGGCGGCGACGAGACGATGAACTCGCGCCTGCGAATGGTGATTGGCAAGGCGAAGGCCGTGAACATGCCGCACGACACCATGCGCAAGGCGATCATGCGCGGCACCGGCGAGCTCGAGGGCGTCAACTACGAAGAGAAGCTCTACGAGGGGTACGGCCCAGGCGGCGCCGCCATCCTCATCGAGGCGCTGACGGACAACACCAACCGCACCTCGGGTGAGATGCGCCACGTGCTTTCGAGGAATGCCGGACGTCTGGCAGATCCCGGCTCGGTCGCCTACCTGTTCAAGTCAAAGGGACTTCTGGTGTTTGCCGCCGACGCGGTTTCCGAAGACCAGCTGATGGAGAAGCTGCTGGACGCGGGCGTCGAGGACATCAGCAAGAACGACGACGGCAGCATGGAGGTCACCTGCGAAACCAGCGCCTTCCAGGCCGTGAAGCAGGCCGCTGACGACGCAGGATTCAAGTACGTTTCGGCGGAGCTCGCGCGCATCCCGAACATGACCGTCCACCTCGAGGGCGACGACGCGCAGAAGATGATGAAGCTGATGGAAGCGCTCGAGGAGCACGACGACGTCCAGAACGTCTACGCCAACTTCGACATCTCGCAGGCGGACATGGAAGCCAGCGCTTGACCGGCGCGCCCCGCGTCATTCTCGGCATCGATCCCGGCATCTCGATCACGGGCTTTGGAGTCGTTCGCATCGATGCCGGCCGCCGGGCCTCCTACGTTACCAGCGGCTGTATCCGTACGCGCCCGGAACAGTCCATGAGTTCGCGATTGCTGGCCATCTACGCCGACTGCCTCGAGCTGATCCGCCGCTACGAGCCCCAGGAGGCCGCCGTCGAGAAGCTCTTCGTGCGGGCCAACCTCCAGAACGCACTGACCGTCGGCCAGGTAAGGGGCGTCATCATGCTGGCGCTGGCCCAGAGCGCCATCCCGGTCGGGGAGTACACCTCGATGGAGGTGCGCGGCAGCGTGCTCGGCTACGGCAAGGCCGACAAGGGCCAGGTGCAGCACATGGTGGCCCGGCTGCTGGCCCTGGCCACCGTCCCCCGGCCCGACGACGCCGCCGATGCGCTCGCCGTCGCGCTCTGCCATGGGCTCAGGCCGGAGACCTCCCGGCTTCGCCCCTGACCCCTCCCCTCAAAGAAAGATAGCCGCCCTGGCGTGAACCCGGGAGGCTATGAAAGTTGAAGGAGGAGTATGAAAAATTGGCTTCACTTATGATTTACGTTTCCTCGCTCGGAAAGGTTCCCTGATCGGCAGAAAAAGTTTGGCGGGCCGCTCGCACTCCCTTGCAGACAGGAAAGCGGCATCCGAGCTATAATGTGTAGCCTCGAAGCGACACTCTGGGGCGCAGATGACACAGTTTCGTTCGCACAAAGCCGTCCAGGAGTATCTGGCAAACCGCGGCAGGATTACCCTGCTCTTCAGCGGCGTCGTCGTCGCCGTCAGCATCCTGCTCTTTTTCTACATCTGGCAGTACACCAAGATGGTCGAGATCCAGATCGCCATCCGCGCGATTCGAAAGCAGCACACCCGGCTCAACGAGGTGCTAGAGGGGATGCTGGTCGAGCGCGCCAAGCTCACCGCGATGGCTCGCATCGAGGCTCTGGCCCGTGACCAGCTGGGAATGATCCCGCCGTCGGCGGAGAACGTGCAGTTTCTTTCGAGCCGCGGGATGGTTGTGGCCCCCAGGGACCGGCCTGTCGATCCCGTGCCTGTGGCACCTCCCCCGGGACCCGGCGACCCGACTGCTCGGCCCGCGCCGGGCGTCCGCGGCTCCTCGGCGATGCCTGGGGACGAGGGACTGAGCGAGAACCAGATGGACGATGCGATGTACAACTACTGAGCTGCTCACGGCCATGCCCCGCCCGATGCCGAACGCGCCCCAATCCGCCGTGGAGCCCACGCCATTCCACCATCCGGTGTTGCAGGAAGAGGTCCGGGAGCTTTTCGCAGGCTGCCGCGCAAAACGAGTGGTCGTCGATGGCACGGTCGGGCTGGGAGGACACTCGGCGCAACTGCTGGCTGACGCCGGCCCGCAGCTGGAGTTGCTGCTGGCCCTGGACCGCGACCCGGAGGCACTGGCGATGGCTCGCGCCCGGCTCTCGGACCCGGGCGGGGCAGCGGTGCTGTATCACCACGCCAGCTTCGCCGAGATTCCGCGCTTGCTCCGCGAAGAAGAGATCCCGGCCGCCAGCTTCATCCTGCTCGACTTGGGGGTCTCGACCTTCCAGCTCAAGACGCCCAGGCGAGGGTTCTCCTTTGCAAGCGACGGTCCGCTCGATATGCGGATGGATCCGTCGAGCGGCTCGAGCGCGCGTGAGCTCCTCGAGCGCTCGAGCGTGGCCCAGCTCGAGGGCTGGCTGCGCGACTTCGGCGAGGTCCGGCACGCGGGCCGGATCGCGCGCGCTCTCTACGAACGCCGAAGCAGCCTGCGCACGACGTCGGCCCTTTCTGCGGCCGTGCTCGAAGCGCTTCGCATCCGGCGGCCACCGCCAGGGGAGATCCATCCAGCCACGCAGGTGTTCCAGGCCCTGCGCATCGCCGTGAATCGCGAGCTCGAGACGCTCGAGGCCGCGCTGCCGGCTCTGATCGAGGCTCTGGAACCGGGCGGCCGCCTGGCCGTGATCAGCTTCCACTCGCTGGAGGACCGCCGCGTGAAGCAGGCCTTTGACCGCGCCTCCCGCGACTGCGTCTGCCCCCCCAAAATGCCGGCCTGCGGATGCGGCCACCGAGCCAGCGTGCAGCTCCTGTTCCGAGGCGCCCGCCAGCCCGGAGAAACCGAGATCGCAGAAAATCCCCCGTCCCGCTCTGCTCGCCTCCGCGCCGTCGAGAAGCTGCCAAACTCATGATCCTCAAGTTCCACAGACGACGCATCTTGTTCTTCTTCGCCATCGTGCTCGTGCTCTACTGCGTGCTGCTGGCGAAGATGTACTCGGTGCAGGTCGTGGACCGAAACGTCTGGCGAGAAAAGCTGGAGCGGGCGCAGGTCCGCAGCCAGCGCCTCTGGAGGAAGCGCGGGACCGTCTTCGACACCAACGGCACGCCGCTGGCCTTCAGCTACACGACATGGTCCCTGGCGGCCGACCCGCTCCTGATCATCGACAAGCAGCGCCAGTACGGTGGCGGCGACGTCCCGGGCGCCGCGGCCCGCGTCGCGACGATCTTGGGCTGGGACGCCAACGGCCGGGCCAAGCTCGAGCAGATCTTCTCGCAGGAAGGCTCGCGCTTCGTCTGGATCGCGCGCCGGCTGGAGCCGACCATCGCCACGCGCATTCGCGCCCTGAAGATGAAGGGGCTCATCCTCAGCCCCGAGTACAAGCGGTTCTACACCAATCCGCACCTGGCACCTGCCGTCATCGGACTGGTCGGCGCCGACGACAAGGGGCTGGCCGGCGTGGAGTACTCCTACGACGATCAGCTCTCGGGGCTGGCGGGCGAGCAGATCACCTTCGCGGGCCTGCGCGACCTGGAGATCCCCAAGGCGACCTTGATCGTCAACCATCCCAAGGGCGGCCACCACATCTACCTCACGATCGACGCTGGCATCCAGCGCATCGCCGACTGGGCGTGCGAAAAGCTGATGACGGATCACCGGCCCACCAACTGCTTCGTGCTGGTCGTCGACCCGATGTCCGGCGAGATCGTGGCCTGTGCGATGCGGCCGACCTTCGATCAGTCGGATTTTCGGGAGTACTCCAAGGACGTCTCCAAGGCCAAGAACCTCCCCATCAGCCACATCTTCGAGCCGGGGTCGACGTTCAAGATCGTCACGATGGCCGCCGCACTCGAAGAGGAAAAGGTCAACCCGGCGACGCCGTTCAATTGCCCGGGCTTCCTCTCGCTCTGGGGCATCAAGATCGGCTGCACCAGCGTCCATGGCGACCTGAATGCCACCGATGTGCTCGAGAAGTCTTGCAACGTCGGAGCGATGAGCATGGGGGTGGTCCTCGGCGCGCGGACGCTCTACTACTACCTGCGCAAGTACGGCTTCGGCGAGAAGACGGGGGTGGAGCTCCCGGGAGAGGCCAACGGCATCGTCCGGCTGCCGAAGGACTGGTCGGGCCTCTCGGTGGCGGCGATCGCGATGGGGCAGGAAGTCGGCGTCACCGGTCTGCAGATGGCGATGGCGGCGTCCGCGGTCGTCAACGGCGGCAAGCTGCTGAAGCCGACGATCATCAAGCGCGTCGCCTCGCACGACAACCGCAAGGTGCTCTACCGGGCCAGGCCCACGGTCCGCCACCAGGTCATCAGCCCCGAAACGGCCGAGAAGGTCAAGACGATGATGGGTGGCGTGGTCAATCGGGGCACGGGCAAGCGTGCCGGGAGCGACTACTACACGGCGGGCGGCAAGACGGGGACATCGCAGAAGCTGGGCAAGCGCAGCCGGGCCCTCAAGGAGAGCGGCGAGCGCAACATCTTCAACGAGAAGGTCGTGACCAGCTTCGTCGGCTTCTTCCCCTACGACAAGCCGCAGTACCTCATCTACATCATGGCCAACGAGCCGCAGACCTACCGGGCAGCGGGCGGTACGGTGGCGGCGCCCCTGTTCCGGGAGATCGCCTCGCGCATCGTCTGGTACAAGGGGATGGTCCCGACCTCCGTCGTGCACGCGCCAATCCCTCTGCCGGAGGGCGTGGCCCAGCCCGCGTCCAAGCCGGTGCCGGCGAAGGACGACGGGGACAAGCCAGATCTTGCGGATCAGCCGGCCCAGGAGCCGACGACGGGACCGACGCAGGCCCCCGATTACCGCGTGCCGTTGCGCGCGCTGCCCGATCCGGACATGCCGGCCGAGGAAGCGATCGGCGACGAACCGCCCGAGGAGTTCGAGCCAGAAACCCAGTACGACGGACCAGGAGGGGCCGAAGAGTGAAGCTCTCCGAGCTCGTGAAGCAGGTCAAAGGACTCGAGTGGGTCAACGGCTCTTTCGAGACCGATGTCGTCGGGCTCGCAGACGACTCGCGACATGCCGCCGCGGGCAAGCTCTTCTTCGCGCTGTCGCCAGGCGAGACGGCCGGGCGCCACGCCTCCGAAGCGCTCGCGCGCGGCGCCGCCGCGGTCGTCGTTCCGCCCGGCGCGGCCTTCGAGGGTTCCGGCCCCATCCTGACCGCGAGAGACTGCCGGGCGGCCCTGGCCGACGCCGCTGCAGCCTTCTTCGCGCCCACGCCTCGGTTCCCGATCGTGGGGATCACCGGCACCAACGGCAAGACCACCACCACCCTCATGACTGCGGCGGTGCTGCGGCAATCGGGACGAAAGGTGGCCGTGATCGGCACCCTGGGGACGCTGCGCGACGACGGATGCCGCGAGCCCTCCGCCAACACGACGCCCGGCCTGCTCCCCCTCTACGCCACCTTCCGCGCCCTGGAAGAGGAGGGCTACGGCGCCGTCGCGATGGAGGTCTCCTCCCAGGGCATCGTCCAGCATCGCATCCGCGGAATTCCTTTCTCCGCCGCCGTCTGGACCAACCTCTCCCCCGAGCACTTCGAGCTTCACGGCGATCTCGAAACCTACCGCCAGGCCAAGCTGGCCCTCTTCAGGGACTGCGAGCACCGCCCCGCCGGACCCGCCGCCCCGGAGTTTTTCAACGTCCTCAACGGCTCCGATGACTCCTTCGGCCACTTCTCCGCAGCCGCGCGCGGCCGCACCTTCACCTTCGGCCTTCACTCGAGCGCCGACGTGCGCGCCGAGGACGTCCGGACGGACTTCCGGGCCAGCCGCTTCACGCTCGCCCACGGCAGCCACCGCTGTCCCGTCACGCTGGCCCTTGGCGGAGACTTCAACGTCCAGAACGCCCTGGCCGCCGCCGCGGTCGGCATCGGCTTCGGCCTCGACCTGGCCGCAATCGCCCGCGGACTCGAGTCGGTGCGCGAGGTACCCGGCCGCTTCCAGGCCATCGGCGGCGACGACCGCCGAGTCCTGGTCGACTACGCCCACACCTCCGAGGGCATGGAGAAGCTCCTCCACTCGTGCCGCGCCCTGGTGGGACCCGGCGAACGGCTCATCGTCGTCTTCGGCTGCGGCGGCGACCGCGACCGCACCAAACGGCCCAGAATGGGCTCGGTCGCCGCGGCGCTCGCCGACCTTTGCATCGTCACCAACGACAATCCCCGCACCGAGTCGCCCCAGCAGATCCTCGCCGACATCCTCACGGGCATTCCCCAGGAGCACCGGCCTCGGCTCACGATCGAGCTCGACCGCGAGCGAGCCATCCGCCTGGCTTTGTCGATGGCCCGCCCCGCCGACCTGGTCGTGATCGCCGGCAAGGGCCACGAGGACTACCAGATCCTGGGCACCCAGCGCATCCACTTCGACGACCGGGAGGTCGTCGCAGCCGCGCTCGAGGAGCTGAGACGCGCCCCGTGAGCACCTCGGCGCCGGTACCGTCTGCCGAGCCGATGACGCTCTTCGAGGCCGGCGAGGCCGCGGCCGCCGCCGGCGGCCCGATCGTGGCCGGTGACCCGAGAACCCCAATACTCGGTTTCTCCATCGACTCCAGGACGGTCGAGCCGGGCGACTGCTTCGTCGCGATGCCCGGGCAGAACGTCGACGGCCACGACTTCGTCGAGCGTGCCGCCTCGCTCGGCGCCACCGCCGCCATGGTGACCCGGCCGCTGGCCTCACCCCCTGCAGGCCTGGCCATCCTGCAAGTCGCCGATCCGGTCAACGCACTCCAGACCCTTGCCAGTCTCCACCGCGCCCGCTTCGACGTCCCCTTCGTCGCCGTCACCGGCTCCAACGGAAAGACCTCCACTCGCGCGGCCATCGCCGCCACTCTGGGAGCCTCCTTCCCCGTCTGCTCCACGAGGGGCAACCTGAACAACCATATCGGCCTGCCGCTCTCGCTGTTCCGCATGCGCCGCTTCCACCGGGCCGGCGTCTTCGAGGTCGGCATGAACCACCTGGGCGAGATCGCGGAGCTTTGCCGCATCCTTCGGCCCGGGATGGGCGTCATCACCAATGTGGCGCCGGCGCACCTCGAAGGGCTCGGCTCCGTCGAAAACGTCGCGCGCGCCAAGGGCGAGCTGATGGAAGCACTGCCCGCGTCCGGCGAGCTCTTCGTCAACGCCGACTGCGAACTTTCGCGCGGCATCGCCGCCCGCTTCGCGGGCGCTGTCCGCCCGATCAGTCTCGACGCGTCCGGGGCCTTCGCTCGAGCATCCGGGCTCCAGGTCGAGTTCGCCACGCTCTCCGGAAGCATCTCCGTCGAGGGGGCGAGCTCCGAGATCCCCTTCACGTCGCCGGTCTCCGGCCGCCACATGGCCTATCCGCTGCTCTTCGCCGCCGCAGTGGCTGCCCGCCTGGGGCTGGGCGCCGAGGCCATCGGAAGGGGGCTGGCGCAGTTCCGGCCGGAGCACGGCCGGATGGAAGTCCACCGCAGCGGAGAGGTCTGGATCATCGACGACTGCTACAACGCCAACCCGGCCTCCATGGAAGCGGCGCTCGACTTCCTGCTCACCGCGCCCGTAGAGGGAAAGCGCTGGGCGGTCCTGGGCGACATGTTGGAGCTCGGCGGCCATTCGACGCACTACCACCGCCAGGTGCTCGCGCGGTGTGAAGGCGCCGCCGGCCTCGAGGCCGCGTTCTGCTTCGGCAAGGAGTTCCTCGATGCGGCCGGCGGCCCCACGCGGGGCGGAAGAGTGGAGCTGCACGCGAGCAAGTCGGCGATCGCAGACACTCTCCGGGCGCGGCTTGGACCCGGGGACGCCGTGCTGTTCAAAGGCTCCCGGGGCGTGGCGCTCGAGACGATCCTGCGGGAGCTCTTCCCCGAGGGCTAGCGCAATGCCAGTCGTCCCCGGCTACCGCATCCTCCAGGAACTGGCCTCGGGGGCGTCGGGCACGGTCTACCGGGCCTTGCAGGAGCAGCTGGGCCGGGAGGTGGCGCTCAAGATCCTGGCGCCGGGCCTGTTCGGAGCGGCGGAGACACGGGCGCGCTTCCTTCGCGAAGCGAAGCTGCAGGCGAGGCTGGTCCACCCGAATCTGCTGCACGTCTACGACGCGGGCTTCGCGGGCAGCCGCCCGTGGCTGGCGATGGAGCTGGTCGAAGGCGGCACGCTGAGGGACCTGCTGATTCGGCGCGGCCGGTTGCCGCAACACGAGGCGCTGGCGCTAGCGCTGGGGATCGGGCACGGGCTGGCGGCCGCTCATCAGAGTCGAATCATCCATCGGGACCTGAAGCCCGAGAACGTGCTCCTCGGCGACGAGTGGACGCCAAAGGTTGCCGACTTCGGGCTGGCCAAGCAGCTGGGCGCGGGGCACACGCTCCAGACGGCGGCGGATCGCGTGATGGGCACGCCCGGCTACATCGCGCCCGAGGCGCTACTCGGGGCGCCGGCCAGTGAGGCAGCGGACATCTACGCGCTGGGCGCGATGCTCCACGAGATGCTGGCCGGCCGGAAGGCGTTCCGCGGCGAGACGGCGCAGGAGATCTTGCAGAGCCAGGTGGCTGGCTCAGCCACGCCGCTCTCGGAGGAACTTCCGGGATGCCCCGGGCGGCTGGAGGAGCTGCTGCTCGATTGCCTGTCGGGGGAGCCCGGGAAGCGGCCGCCGGCGGTCTCGGTGGTCATCGAGCGACTCGAGGCGCTTCTGGGGGAGCTGCCGGCCACGCCGGTCTCGGGCCAGAACGCCTCGGCCGTGGACCAGTCGGGGGTGGCGACGGCGGTCCTATCCCAGCGTCGGATCGAGGCCGCCGGAGGGGAACGACGGCCGGCGCCAACGCTGGCGCAGCGGGCGGCTCCCGGGCGCCGAGTTCCCGGGTGGGCCGTGGCGGCGGGAGTTGCGGGGCTGGCCATCGTCGTGGCTATCGCGATCGGCCGCGCGCCCGGTCGGGAGCCCGGGTTGGGGGCGCAGCCGGTTCCGCAGGCACCGGTGCAGGTGTCGCTTCCTCAGGCACCCGCGAAGGCGTCGCTTCCGGCGGTGCAGGAGGTGACGACCGGCTCCGTGCAGGCGCATGTCTGGCTGGCCGCCGAAGCGCCGCCGGGAATGGAGCTGAAGTACCGGGCGCACGGCGCGAAGGCCTGGCGTACGCACGTCGTCGCCCCCGGAGCCAGCGATTTTCTGCTGGAGAACTTGCGGGACAGCACGAACTACGAGGGAGTCCTCTCCCTGGGGAAGACGACGGCGCCCGTGAACTTCCGGACGCGAATCTTCGACGAACTGAGAGGCACGACCTACGTGACGGCGATGGAGGGGACGGTGCTGGGAATCGTGGCGGACAACCAGGGCAAGCGGCTGGCGGCGGTCTGCGTGCGACGGACGGGGGCAGACGAGATCTTCGACGCCTGCACCGTGGAGAGTCCGGACGGCGGGGCGACCTGGCGATCGCCGATGCCTCTTGTCGCGGACGTGTCGGACGACTCGCTGCCTTCGATTGCCGCGCTGGAGGATGGGCTGGTGGCGACCGTGCCATGCGGACCGGCTCCGGATGGCCGGACTCTGCGGGTCCTGGAGAAACGATGGGGGGAGGGAGCCTGGCGCGTTCGCGCCGACCCCCGGCTTTTCAATTCGCATATGCCGACTCTCGTGAAGCTGGGCGAGACCGGAGCCGGTGTCCTCTCGATCGGGGAGACCGGGTTTCGCCTTGCCCGGTTGAGGCCGGGCACGGCTGTGGGGCCCTTTCCGAACGCCAGCCTGGATCAAGACGACACCTACGGTTTTTCCTGGCGGGACGGCCGGTTTCACGCCTTCAGCAAGACCTGGAGGTACATGCTGAACAGGAAGCCGGAGCTGCTCTGGTCCTCGGCGCCGCTCGAGGTCTCATCGGATTCACTGGAGGGATGGAGTCCCCTGGTCTCGCTCGGCACGGCAGGCCAGTATCCGGGGAGCCTCGCGGCCGTAGCGACCGAGGCGCGCATCGTCGTCGCCTTTCACAGTGACAACCAGGTCTACTGGATGCAGACGAAGGACGGAGCGGGTTTCTCGCGGCCCCAGCGGCTGGATCTGCCGGTCAATAATGAGGCCAACCTTCCGGACCTGACGCGGAGGGGAGAGGACATCTACTTGGCGTGTCACCAGTTCGAGACGACCGGGTTGCCGCCCTACCAGCGGCTGGTGGTCAGACGCCTGGCTGCCGGGAGCGATCGGCTCGAGGTCGTCGCGCGGCTGCCGCTGGTCGCCGACGACATCAAGGAAATTCGCATTCTTGCTCTGGCCGACCGGCTGGTCCTCTTGAGCAGCAATCGTCACCTGGGCACGATGGCCAGTGTTCTGCCCGTCAGGGCAGACGTTCCCACCGGCCAGACGCACCCGCCCTTCAAGCAGCCGGCCAGGCCGTGAAGCAAGCGGGGTCAGTCGGCCGCGTCCAGGGGCGTCGCGTCGATGAAGGAGGCCAGCGCCTGCAGCTGCTGACTGAGATGAAAGACGCCGATCACCAGAGTCTGGGTAGCGCGGCTCTCCTGGTTGGAGAGCAGCGCCAGCGCCGGGTAGACCTTGACCGGCGCGAGCAACGGCCGCATCGCAACGCGAGCCACTTCCTCCATTGGATGAATCGAACCCGAGGACCCTCGCGGGAAGGCCGACAGGATGCGTTCAACGCGGGCCTTCAGCTCGGGCTTCAGACGGTACTCGTAGGGCCTGCCGGTGAGGGCGGAGCCTTCCTCCGAAAGATCGAACGCGCTGCGGGCCCGCGCCCTGTCGATGGAGCCGTCGGATTCATTGACTCCCAGGGCCAGACGGGCCAGTTCGATCAGTTCGCGCAGCTTGGCGTCCGTTCCAGCCGGCGCGGCGGGCAGGTCCGAAAGCCTCTGGCCAGCGCGCGCCAGCTCGCCCAGCGCAGTCAGCCGCGCGTCGGCCCTCAGGATGGCCTTCCAGGCAGAGAGTACCAGCTTGCTCCACTGGCGCTCCTGGCCCCGCACGTGCAGCCCGGCAAGCGCCCGGAGCTCGCGCTCGTAGAGGCGGACCAGCCGGGCAAACGACAGCTCGGAGCGGCGGCCCAGCGCGGACAAGTAGGGCAAGGGTGCCCTGAACTGCTCGGCCAGCCCGTAGCGGAAGGCAAAGTCGTGGTTGCCGTGACCGTCCGTCGGCCGCTTGCCCGTTGAGTGCAGGGTCGCCCCTACGAGCTGGAGCCGCCCCTGTTCGTCGCGCCTGGTCTCGTAGGGCTGGTAGGACGGGGAGAAGTAATGGTCGCCGCCGGAGCTCTCGCCGGCTTTTCGGAGCGCTCGGATCGAGGTCTGGATGGCGCGGGAGAGCAGCCCGAATTCCGCCGCGAGCGCCTCCTGGCGCTCCCGTGAAGGCCTGCGCTCCGGTTGCGCGACGGCGGCGACGGGCTCTGCCGCCATGAGGTCCTCGAAGTCGGGCGCTTCCTCGGCCCCGACGATCGCCGTGCTCAGCACCCACCCCGCGACCAGCGCGACCAAGCTCCTGCGAAGTTCTCTCACTACGGCGACCTCCTCCAGTCTTGCGGCCCTGCCCTGCCCCGGGCGGCCCCCCCGCTCCATAGAAGGATCGTGCCAGCGCGAAAGCCCGCATCAACACAGGCCCCCGCCCCCCGCGCCGGGGAGAACGAAACTTCTACCCCCCGCAGGAAACCAACCACGGCCCCCCA
>JACPRK010000045.1 GCA_016190005.1 Candidatus Wallbacteria bacterium
GGCTTCAGGAGTCAGGCTTCAGGAGTCAGGCTTCAGGAGTCAGGCTTCAGGAGTCAGGCTTCAGGAGTCAGGCTTCAGGCTTCAGGAGTCAGGCTTCAGGAGAATCGCGTCCTCCTGATCCCTGAGGCCTGATCCCTGAGGCCTAGTACGTGTTGCCTTGCCTCGGCTTGCCGGTGAAGTCGATGAAGACGGTCTTGAGCTCGGTGAAGAAATTCAGGCCCTCCTGGGCCATCTCGCGGTCGCCGATGCCGGTGGCCTTGATGCCGCCGAAGGGGAGCTGGGCTTCGCCGCCGATCGTGGGGTTGTTGACGTGCGTCATGCCGCACTCGATGCCGTCGACGAACTTCATCGCGTCGCTGACGTTTTCAGTGTAGATGGCGCTGGTCAGGCCGAACGCGCTGTCGTTGGCGAGACGCAGCGCGTCCTCGAAGCCGGAGGCGGTGGCGATCGAGAGCACGGGGCCGAAGATCTCCTCCCGCCAGATCGACATGTGGGGCGTCACGTCGTCGAAGAGGGTCGGCTGAACGAACCAGCCGGAATCGAGCTTGGGTCCGAGCGCGCGCTCTCCGCCCACGAGCAACCGGGCACCCTCTTGCTTGCCCTTTTCCATGTAGGCCAGGACGCGCTTCATCTGGGCCTCGTTGACGATCGGCCCCATCGTGGTCGAGGAGTCCATGCCGTCGCCGATCTGGATACCCCGGACCTTCTCGAGCAGTCGCGAAATGAACGCTTCCTTGACGCCGCGCGTCAAGATGAGCCGGCTGGTGGCCGTGCACCGCTGGCCTGTGGAACCGAAGGCGCCCATGAACACGCCGGCCACGGCCAGGTCGAGGTTGGCGTCGTCGAGCACCACGGCGGCGTTCTTGCCCCCCATCTCGCAACAGACCTTGATGTTGCGCTCGGCTGCCATGCGGTTGATCGCCTCGCCCACGGCATTTGAGCCGGTGAAGCTGACGGCCTTCACGGCCGGATTGCGGACCATCTCCTCACCCACGGAGCCTGGCCCCGTCAGGAAGTTGAACGCGCCCTTCGGCAGACCTGCGTCGTGGAAGATCTGCGCCAGTTTGGCCGCAGTGAGCGGTGTGAAGTCCGAGGGCTTCAGGACGACGGTGTTGCCGGCGACCAGCGCAGGCGCCGCCTTCCAGACCGGTATAGCCCACGGGAAATTCCACGGGCAGATGAGGCTGACGACGCCGAGCGGTTGGCGCACCGTGTAGACGAAGGTGTTGGGCGTCTCCGAGGGGAGCGTCTTGCCTTCGAGGCGAAACCCCTCCCCCGCGTAGAATTCCATCAAGGCCAGCCCCTTGAGGATTTCGCCCAGGGCCTCCTTGTAGATCTTTCCCTCCTCGCGGCAGAGCGTTCGGGCCAGATCCTCCTTGCGCTCGGCGATGAGCTGGCAGGCGCGCAGCAGGATTCGTCCGCGCGCCGGCCCGGGCACGGCCGACCACGGCTTGAAGGCAGCCTGGGCGGCCTGGATGGCCCGCCGCGCGTCTTCGGGCGTGGAGCGCTGGAACTCTCCGACGACGTCGGAGGTGTTGGCGGGGTTTACGACGCTGTAGCGCTCGCGGCTGGACGATTCGATCCACTCGCCGTCGATGTAGTTCTTGTAGACCTCGGCCACGAGTGACCTCCTGCTGAGAGTCGGAGCGCCCCCCCGCACGGGTAGCGGGGGAGCGCCGGAGACGTTCGCCGTCTGGGATCAGGGAAGCTGCTGGACCAGCGGTCCGTACGTGTCGGGCCGGCGGTCGCGGAAGAACTGCCAGAGGTCGCGGACTTCCTTGATCATGTCGAAGTTGATGTCTGCGACCACGACCTCGTCCTTGCTGTCGCTGCCCTGGGCGATGATCTGGCCACGGGGATCGCAGAAGTAGCTGGAGCCGTAGAACTTGCCGGTCTTCCAGGGCTTCTCGACACCGACGCGGTTGATGGCACCGACGAAGTAGCCGTTGGCCACGGCGTGCGCTGGCTGTTCCAGCTGCCAGAGGTAGCGCGAGAGGCCCTCGATGGTGGCGCTGGGATTGAAGACGATCTCCGCGCCGTGCAGGCCGAGTATCCGGGCGCCGTCCGGGAAATGGCGGTCATAGCAGATGTAGACGCCGACGCGGCCGTAGGCGGTCTCGAAGACCGGGTAACCCAGGTTTCCGGGCTTGAAGTAGAACTTCTCCCAGAAACCCTTCACCTGCGGGATGTGGTTCTTGCGATAGATCCCGAGAAGCTTTCCGTCGGCGTCGATGACGCTGGCGGTGTTGTAGTAGACGCCGTCATGGACCTTCTCGTAGATGGGCACGACGATGACCATTCCGTACTTCTTGGCCAGGCCCTGCATCTCCTCGGTGGTGGGGCCGGGGATGGTCTCCGCCCAGTCGTACCACTTGGAATCCTGCTCTGCGCAGAAGTAGGGGCTGTTGAAGACCTCCTGGAGGCATACCATCTTCGCGCCCTTCTTGGCCGCCTCCGCGATCAACTTGACGTGCTTCTTGACGCACTTTTCCTTGGTGTACTCGGTGGCCGCCTGAATGAGCGCTGCCCGTACGATTCTCGCCATGGAACGGAAGCCTCCTTCGCCCTTGCCGGGCGCTCGCAGTGCCCGAGCGAATGGCCCGGCGCGTCACGGATCGCCCCAGCATATCGCGGCCCGAAGGGCCGGTCAACGCCGAGTGTTGACGACCATCGCGGCGACTCGCCAGCCACTGATTCCTTGTCGCGAGAGCACGTACTTGATGGTGGCAGGCCCCTTTTCGAAGGTCGCGTCGTACTCCAGCAGCGCCACTCCTCCGATCAGCGGGACCTCGAAGAGCGAGCGATTCATCGACCGCATCTTTCCCAGGCTCGACTCGGTACTGCGCGCGCGGTTCACGAACTGGTCGAGCGTCTCGTTGGCCTGGAAGGCCTCATCCGTCAGGTGCTTGTAGATGTCGACGATCCGTCCCTCGTTGACGGCCGCGAAGACCTCCCGGCCGAACTGATCGGCGGAGTTCCTGGCCAGGTAGTAGTTGCCCCAGTAGACGGCCATGATGGGGCCGAGGAAGGCCAGGATCGCCTTGAGAATCTGCAGGAGCGGGTTCTTCGCGCGCTCCTCGACGACGTGCTGGGACTCCTTGCGCGCTCGCAGCTTGCGGAGGGCTTCCTTGGGATCGGTCACCTCACACCACCCCTTCCCGACTCAATTCGGCAATTCGCTCCGAATCCAGTTCCAGAAGCTCGCGCAGCACCTGCTGGGTGTGCTCTCCGAGCAGCGGCGGCGCGCTGTGGATTCCCCCTGGCGTCTCGGAGAGCTTCACGGGCAAGCCCGTAACCCGGATCGCCCCGGCCTTCTGGTGCTCGAGCTCCACGACCATGTCGCGGGCCAGCACCTGCGGGTGTGTCAACACCTGCGCCAGGGGCAGGATCGGCCCGTTCGGTACGCCGGCCCGATCCAGCGCGCCCCGGATTGCGGCGACGTTCATGCCGGCGAACATCTCCTCCAGGAGCCGCGTCAGCTCCTCGCGGTGCGCCACGCGGTCGCGGTTGGTGGCGAACCGGGGGTCTGCCTGCAGGTCCCCACGGCCGAGCGCCTCGCAGAAGGCCTTCCAGAGCGCCTCGCTGCCGACGGCGATGTTGATGGCGCCGTCCTTTGCGCGGTAGCTGGCGTACGGGACGATGGTCGGATGGTCGTTGCCGAGGGGCGTCGGCGACTCTCCGGTGGCGAAGTAGCGGCCGGCCTGGTACGTGAGCTGCGCGACCTGGCCCTCCAGAAGCGAGGTATCGACCCGCTGCCCCTGGCCGGTCCTGGCCCGGTGGAAGAGCGCGGCCAGGATTCCGAACGCGCTGAACATCCCGGCGTTGATGTCCCCGACGGCGACACCGACCTTGAGCGGCCCGCCCCCCTTTTCGCCCGTGAAGCCCATGAAGCCGCCCATCCCCTGAGCTATCAGATCGTAGCCGGGCCGGTCGCGATCGGGCCCCGAGGCGCCAAAGCCGGTGATGGTGCAGTAGACGATGCCCGGCGCGACCTTGCAGACGTCGGAGTACCCCAGTCCCAGCGCCTCCATCGCGCCCGGCCGCGAGTTCTCCACCATCACATCCGATCGCCGGGCCAGTTCCAGCAGGATCTCCCGTCCGCGCGCGCTCTTCAAGTTGAGCGTGATGCTCTTCTTGTTGCGATTGCACGAGAGGTAGTAGCTCGCCTCGCCGCCCTCGAAGGGCGGTCCCCAGCCGCGCGTGTCATCGCCCTTGCCGGGCGTCTCGACCTTGATGACCTCGGCGCCCAGGTCCGCAAGCATCATCGTGCAGTAGGGCCCGGCCAGCGCCCGCGTCAAATCGAGGACGCGAATGCCGACCAGCGGGCCGCGAGGCGCCTCGCTTCGGGCGCCGCGCCCGGGTGCTCCAGTGCCGTCAGGTTTCATCCGTGCTCCCTCTCGCCCGGCTGGGCGGAAGCCCTCTTGGTCCGGCCTGGCCGGACCGGCGCCATCATACTCGATTCCGATCCGTCCGTGGCCGCCAGGCCCGTTGGCCCGCAGGCCATCCGGCCGCCATGGGAGCGGGGTTTTGGGGAGGCGGCGGCCGACGGGTCATGCGTTGACACCTCCGGGGCCCTTTGGTAGTGTTTGGACGAACCGGACGCCTCGACCAATCACACTCGAGAGATGAATACACGCCAGATAAGCCTCAAGGCGAAGCTCACATACGCCTTCTCACTCATTCCGTTGATGATCCTCATCCTGGCGGTGGCGTGCTTCCTGATCCTCAACAAGAACACGTCGGAAATGGGCATGGAGCTGCGCCTGCAGCTCGACGAGATGCTGAAGGGACGTGCCTCGCTGCAGAGCGGCTTCCTCAAGCAAGCCCTCGAGGATCAGCTCTCGCTCTTGGGGGCTCGGCTCGAGGCCGGCATCCAGGAACCGCCCCTGAAGTCGCTCGTGTCGGGCGGCGATGCGGTCGGTCCCACGCCCGGCAGGACCAACGCCACGCTGGAGCGGGCCCCAGGCACTTCCGCCTCCGAGTCGGTGCTCGGTGAGGCGCTGAAGAAGATGGGCGCCTCGTTCCTGACCATTGTCGACGCGTCTGGACGCACGCTCCACCGTGCCACGAATCCTGGCAGAACCGGGGACGAGCTTCTGGCCAAGGACTCCGGAGAGGGTGGGGCGGACCTCAAGAGTCTATTCGAGAAGGCGGCCAAGGGCGGACTCGTGACTTCGGTGGAGGTGCTGCCGGCGACCGTGCTGCGCGAGGAGCTGGTCACGGACGCCACGTCCGTCCCGGGGCTGGCCGCGGTCGGCGACAGTCTCGCGGACGTCGCACGCACCGGCGACGAGGGCCGCGGGCTGACGCTTCTGGCGGCGTGCGCGATTCCAGGAGGCGACGGCCGCACCGCCGCCGTGGCCTTCGCCGGGCTCTTGGTGAACCGCAACTCCCGGCTGCTTGCAAAGCTGCAGGAAGCGGTGGCCGGCGGCGGGTTCGTCGCACTGACGGTGCAGGGCACGCGCGTACTGAGCTCGGAACCGGGCCGGGATGGGAAGTCGCCGGCGGGGGTCTCCCTCGACAAGGATTTCTGGAGCCAGCTGCAGCAGGACCCGAACAAGCTGGGAGAGTTCGAGACCGGCCTGGGCGTGGCCTTCCTCAAGAGCGCACCGCTCAAGGACCACCGGGACCGTCTTCTGGGCTGCATGCTGTCCGGGGTGTCGGCGGACCTTTCGAGTAAGATTTTGAACCAGATCGACGCAGCCGGGGAGGTCGCGCGCGCCAAGACGCGCAGCGTCATCATGCAGATCGGGCTCATCATCTTGGGGCTCACTCTGGTCGTCGGATACACGCTGAGCATCCGCATCACCGGGCCCATCCAGTATCTGATCGACGTCTCACGCGCGATCACGGCCGGCGACTACGGCCGGCGGGCGCAGATCGACAGCGGCGATGAGTTCGGGGCCTTGGCGGCTGCGTTCAACGTGATGGCGGCGACGATCAATGACAAGATCCAGAAGGCCGAATCCCTCATACGTCAGATCACCGATTCGATCGCGCGGCTCTCCAACTCCACGGGCGAGATCTCGAGCATCGTCCAGAGACAGGTCAGCGGCGCGACCGAGCAGGCCGCCAGCGTCAACGAGGTCACGACGACCTCGGAGGAGATCGCGGCCACGGCCCGCCAGATCGCCGACAACGCGGCCAGCGTCAAGGACATCGCCAACGAGGCCACGCGCGCCTGCGGCAAGGGCACCGACGACACCACTACCGCCATCCAGGGCATGCGCGCCTTGAAGGACCACGTCCAGTCGATCGCCGAGAGCATGCTGGTCCTGGGTAAGAACTCGCAGAAGATCGGCGAGGTGATCAACATCATCGACGAGATCAGCAAGCAGACCAACCTGCTGTCGCTCAACGCGGCGATCGAAGCCGCTGGCGCCGGCGAGGAGGGTAAGCGGTTCGCCGTCGTTGCCGTCGAGGTCAAGCGGCTGGCAGATCGCACGGTCGACGCCACCAAGCAGATCAAGCAGCTCATCGACATGATCCAGAACTCCACCAACAAGACGATCCTGCTGACCGAAGAAGGCAGCAAGTCGGTCGATGCGGGGTTCGAGATGGTCGAGCAGGTCGGCAAGTCGTTGGAGAACATCGTCACGCTGGTCAAGAAAACGGCGCGCGCGGCCAACGAGATCAGCCTCTCGACGGGCCAGCAGACGACCGCCACCGACAATATGGCCCAGTCGATCTCGGACGTGAGTCGCGTCGCTGGGCAGGTTCTCAAGAGCTCGGAGGACACGCGCAAGGCGGTCGCAGACATCAACGACCTCGCGGATCAGCTCCGCAAGCTCGTCAGCGAAGACGACACGCCCCGCGCCAGTTAGGGGTTGCTCACCACCGTCAAAAGGAGCCTGGCAAGGGCCGCGCGCATGACGAGGGCGCGGGTGCGGTTCTACGCCGTGCTGCTGCACGAGTTCTGGCTTTCGCTGGCCGTGTTCACCGGCGTCGCTGCTGTCGGCGGTTTCGTCATCGTCCGCATGCACGAGGCTGCCCGGGGTCACTCCTACGTCGAAGGAGTCTGGGTGGCCATCTCGCTGATGTTCCTGCAGTCGTCCTTGCCGTTCCCCTCGGCATGGCCCGTGCAACTGCTCTACTTCGCCCTGCCGGTGCTCGGGATAGCGCTGGTCGCCGAGCAGGTCGTCCGCTTCTGTATCCTCGTCTTCAACAAGGAGAACCGTCTGGAGGATTGGTACGTGGCACTAGCATCGACCTACTCCAAGCACTACATCGTCTGCGGTCTCGGAAACGTCGGCTTCCGGGTCGTGAACCACCTGCGCAGGTTGGGCAAGGACGTCATCGTCCTGGAGCTCCATCCCGACGGACAGTTCGTGAAGGAGATCCAGGACAAGGGTGTGCCGGTCGTGACGGGTGACGCCCGGCGAGTAGACCTATTGCGCAATGTCGGCGCCGAGCGCGCCGAGGCGATCCTGGCCGTGACCGACAACGACCTGGCGAATCTCGAGATCGTCATGGACGCCCGCCAGATCAACCCGGAGATCCGGGTCGTGCTGCGGATGTTCGACGACAACCTCGCCGCCAAGGTCAAGAAGGCGTTCAACATCCAGGTCGCCTTCAGCGCCTCCGGACTCGCCGGACCGGCCTTCGCAGCCGCCAGCACCAGCACCGCCGTCCGGCAGTCCTACGTGGTGCGCGAGGACATCTACCACGTCGCCGAGTTCACGGTGAGCAGCCGCTTCGACGGCAAGACCGTCCACGACGTCCAGAGCCAGTACCCGTGCAGCGTCCTGGCCGTGGTCCGGGGCGACGCTCGCCAGCCCTTTCCCCCCGCCGGCCGCCTTCTGGCCCGGGGCGACCTGCTCGTTGCGGCCGCCGCGCTCGAAACCATCGCCGCGATGGAACAGGCGGTCTAGGAGAGCGTCGGGGAAAAACAAACAGGGAACAGGGAACCTGGGACCGGGAACAGGCAACGGAAAACTGAACCTGTCCGTTCGATTCCCGAATTCCTGTTCTCTGCTACCTCTATCCCTTTCCCGGTTTCGCTTGGGAGCGGCTCCACTTCGAAAGAGCTTCAGAAGATTGTGTGTCCAGCAGATGATGCTCCACTCGGCCGCGACTTTTTCTAGAC
>JACPRK010000049.1 GCA_016190005.1 Candidatus Wallbacteria bacterium
GAGCGCGACGCCGACGACGACAAGAACGGCACAACGGACCCTGGGAGCACCGACACGAACACGAACGGGGTCGAGGACGAGTTCGAGACCATCGTCACGACCGACGACAAGGACGGCGACGGCACTCCCGACGCCACCGACCCTGACATCGACGGTGACGGGCTGCTCAACTCCGTCGATGCCGACGCCGATGGCAACCAGACCCAGGACGACGGCAAGGTCGATACCGACACCGACGGAATCGTCGACGACGCCGACGTCGACAGTCACCCCGAGGCCAGCGATCCCGATGGCGACGGCGTGATCTCCAGCTTCGACACCGACGACGACGGTGACGGCGTCGGCGACACCAGCGATCCCGACGTCGACGGCGACAACATCGCCAACGACGTGGACGCCGACGACGACGGGCTTTTTGGAACCGACAGCGGCGTGTCGGACGCCGACTTCGACCAGATCGTCGACAGCGAGGATGGCGACATCGACGGCGACACCCTCGACAACGAAACCGACGAGGATGACGACGGCGACGGCATCCCCGACGTCGAAGACGCCGACCCGATTCACTCGGATCAGTCCGGCGGCGGCTCCGGCTCCGATCCCACCAACGGCGGCGGTGGCAGCGGCAGCGGCGGCGGCACCGAGCCCTCAACCGCCACGATACGGCTGGAGCCTTTCCTTCCAGCGCCAGTCGGAGCCGTCTGGGAGTATGACGCAGTGCAGACAGTAGAAAACGATCTAGGCGAGCACATCACCTACACGGGCACGCTGCGGATCGAAGTGACCGGGAAGAGCGCCGAGACCGTATCCCTTTCGGTGACCGAGCAAGTCACCTCTCCCGACCCCTCCACGGACCAGCGCACCATTACAATCCCCGCGAACACTCACTCTCTCGAGGCAATCGTTGGCCTCCTCGGTGACTGCGCACGGGCCGAGAAGGACATTCCGGACCCCATGCCCCTCGGCACTTCGGTGGCGGTGACCGTCTTCACGAGCGACTGCGCGACGGGCTTGGAGGAGGAAAAGTCCGAGGGCACGGTAACGGTCACCACCGGAGTGACCATGTCGGTGCCGGCGGGCAGCTTCGACGACACCGTTCAACTGGTCGGCGAGGGGTCACTGACCGAGTTCGCCGACAGCACGACAGAGAGCCTGCAGTTCACTGCCGTGGCCGCCCGCGACGTCGGCATCGTATCCGCCGTGGAGACCGAATCCCTCGGTGAGGGATACACCTACAAGCTACGGAGCTTCACGGTGTCCTCCGGCGGGTCGAGCAAGGCCCGTCGCTGATCAATCGATACGGCCTGAGCGCGGGATCCCGGCACCGTGACCGGGCTCCGCGCCATGGCCGGTCCCACGCCCTGAATCTGTCGACACACGTATCAGGCAGTACCTGCGCGCGTGCCCTCGGGTTACTTCCGAGCCGGCCGCCAGCGGTGAAAGCTCGACGAGCTCGCCAGCCCTCCTCTCGAGCGTGGTAGAGACGGGGTAGAGATCGGGCAGAGACGGGATCGCCGTGTTAAGATCCCCGCTCGAGGGAAGCTGAAAGTGGCCACCACCAAAGGACCCCGCGGCGCCGACCCCGGCCGTTCCACCGCCGGGGGTGCTCCCTCGACCGCCGGGTTCAATCCGTGGAACCCGGACAACCGCGCCACCGACTCACTGCTGGGCCGTCTGAACATCTCGCGCTCTACGGAGCGCGCGCCCTTGGCGGGCAGCCCTTCTGCAGGTCCACGCCCCAAGGGCCCCAAGCCGTTCGACGCGGAGGTCGTCCGCCAGGTCCGCGTCCAGCTCTACCAGATGATGACCGACATGGGGCCGGGCAAGGACGAGAAGATCGAGAACGAGCGCGCTTGGTACACGGAGAAGGTCGCCGAGGCGATCGGGCACGTCCTGACCGAGCGCGACCTGAAGCTGCCCAACGAGACCATCGTCAAGATCCGCGACGACATCCTCGAGGGCATCCTCGGATTCGGCCCCCTGCAGAAACTGCTCGAGGACCCGGACGTGACCGAGATCATGGTCAACGGGCCGTCGAAGGTCTTCGTCGAGAAGGCCGGCCGGCTCTACCTGTCCGAGATCACCTTCTCGAGCGAGGAGACGCTTCGCCAGGTCATCGAGAAGATCGTCATCCCGCTGGGCCGGCGCGTCGACGAGACGAGCCCGATGACGGACGCGCGCTTGCCGGATGGCTCTCGCGTCAATATCGTGATCCGACCGCTGGCGCTCTCCGGGTCGACCATCACGGTCCGCAAGTTCCAGAAGATCCCGCTGAAACTCTCGAGCCTGGTGTCTGCCGGGACGCTGACGCGCGAGATGTCGGTCTTCCTGGAAGGTTGCGTGCGCAGCAAGCTCAACATCGTGGTGAGCGGGGAGACGGGGTCGGGCAAGACGACGACCCTGAACGCGCTTTCGAGCTTCCTGCCGCTCGACGCCCGCATCGTAACCATCGAGGACTCTGCCGAGTTGCAGCTGCAGCAGGACCACGTCGTGCAGCTGGAAGCCCGCCAGGCCAACGTCGAGGGGCGCGGCGAGGTGACGATCCGCGACCTGCTGCGCAACGCGCTCCACATGATCCCGGACCGCATCATCGTCGGCGAGTGCCGCGGCGGCGAGGCGCTGGACATGCTGAATGCGATGAGCAGCGGCAACGACGGCTCGATGACGACGGGCCACGCCAACACGCCGCGCGATCTGATCGGACGTATCGAGACGATGGTGATGATGGCGGGAATGGGTCTGCCCAGCCGCGCGATCCGAGAGCAGATCGCCAGCGCCGTGCAGCTGATCGTGCACCAGGCGCGCGGCAAGGACGGCGTGCGGCGCATCACCAGCATCGCCGAGATCGGCGGCATCAAGGACGGCAACGTCCAGGTCAACGAGATCTTCCGGTTCGAGACCCAGGGAATCGACCCCGAAACGGGTCGCACGATCGGCTCCCACGTGGCAACGGGGCTCATCCCCAAGTGCCTCGGCCGGCTTCTGATGGACGACTTCTTCGTTCCGGACGGCACATTCGGGCCGACCGTGAGCATCGAGAGCATCCGGGACGAGATGCGCCAGCGCGAGGAGGACGAGCGCCGCTCCGAGGAGGCGCGCTCCAAGGCCAAGATCGTGATGCAGACGGCCCTGGAGAAGCCGCAGGAAGAGGAGGAGACGACCTCCTACGGCAGCGTGTTCCACTGGCGGCAGGCGTTCGGCGCCGATTCCTCCGAGGAGGCCTCGACGACCGGAGCGGCGTTGCCGGCGGCGGCCAGCCATCGGGACCGCCTGCGCGAGCTGACGAAGCAGCTGAGTGAGCGGAGGAAGTCACTGCTCTCACGGACGGCCAAGGACGACGAGGAGCAGGTGCTAGTCGAGGAGATGCGGGACCTGGTACTGGAAGCGTTGCCCTCCGCCGGCAGCTTCGAAGAGCTCGAGAAGACCTACGCCAGCATCGAGGAAGAGCGGCGCGTGATGAAGACGCGCGTCGACCGGGCCCTGGACGCCATCCTGGTGGAGGAAAAAATCGAGCTCTCGGCCCAGCTGCGTAAGCGGGTGGTCGACGAGGTGCTCAACAACGTGGTCGGCCTGGGGCCGCTGCAGGCGCTGGTCGAGGACGCCGAGATCTCGGAGATCATGGTCAACGGCCCGGACCGCATCTTCGTGGAGCGCTCCGGCAAGCTGATGCTCACCGAGGTCAAGTTCAAGGAAGAGGCCCATCTCCGCCACATCGTCAGCCAGATCCTCCGGCCGATCGGCCGCCGCGTGGACGAGACCTCGCCGATGGTCGACGCCCGGCTGAGGGACGGCTCGCGCGTGAACATCGTGGTGCCGCCGATAGCGCTGCCCGGCACCTGCATCACCATCCGCAAGTTCGCCAAGGACCCCTACTCCATCCGCGATCTGGTCAGCTTCGGCACCCTGACTCCGGACGTGGCGGCCTTCCTCCACGCGTGCGTGAAAATCCGGCTGAACATGGTGATCTCCGGTAGCACCGGCTCGGGGAAGACGACCACGCTGAACGCCATCAGCGGCTACATCCCAGACGAGACGCGCATCGTCACCGTGGAGGACGCCGCCGAGCTTCAGCTGCAGCAAGAGCACATCCTCCCGCTGGAAGCTCGCCAGCCGAACATCGAGGGCAAGGGCGCCATCACCATCCGGCAGCTCGTGATGAACGCGCTCCACATGCGGCCGGACCGCATCATCGTCGGCGAGTGCCGCGGCGGCGAAGCGCTCGACATGCTCATGGCCATGAACACCGGCCACGACGGCTCGCTCACCACGCTCCACTCCAACTCCCCCTACGACACCATCCTGCGCCTGCAGACCCTGGTGATGTTGAGCGGCATGAGCCTGCCGCTGCGCGCCATCAACGAGCAGATCGCCGGCGCCATCCAGCTCATCATCCACCAGGACAGGCTCTCCGACGGCAAGCGGCGCATCACCCATATCACGGAGCTGGCCGGCTTCGTCGACGACAAGCCGCACCTGCTCGACATTTTCAAGTGGATTTCCCGGGGAATCGGCCCCAAGGAGGCCCACCTCGGAACCCTCGAGCCGACGGGTCACATCCCCAGCTTCTTCAACCGCTTCGTCGAAGACAACGTGGAGCTGCCGCAACTGGTCTTCGGCCCCAGCATTGACGTCGACGAGCTCTTCACGCGCTTGCAGCACGAGCAGCGAAAGCGCGCCGAGGAGGAGCGCCGCCGTCTACTGAAGCTGGCCCGGGAAGAAGAGGCGAAGCTCGAAGCCGAAATCCACGCGGCAAACGTCGCGCTCGCCCCCGAAGAGCTCGATGTCACGACGGCCTCGGGAGCCCCGGCTCGACCCGGCCCGACCGGCCCGGGCTCGGCGCATCTGCGCTCCAAGGTCTTTACCTGGATGGACGCCGTGCGAGCCGAAGACCAGGCGGAGACTGCGGCAGTGCCGACCGTTCACAACGAACGGCGCTGGCAGCTCTTCAAGAAACTTCGGTCACTCTCCAAGGAACGGAGCTCGCGGCGCGTGGAGGCCGATCAGTTCGAGCAGGCTCGGGTGATCCTGACTCAGGCCGTAGCAAAGGAGCTGGAGACCGTCGCCATTCCGGACGATTTCACGTCGGTCGCCAGCGAGCGCGTGTTCATGGCCACGCTGATTGCCTCCGTTCTGCAGCGGGTGCGCAGCAAGGAGGGCTTTTTCGTCGAGAAGGCCCAGGAAGACGCGCTGCAGTACCGGGTGCTCTCCGAGTTCTGCGGGTTCGGCCCGATTCAGCAGCTGATGGACGACGCGGAGATCAGCGAGATCATGGTGAACGGACCCAAGCGGATCTTCATCGAGCGCAAGGGTCGCGTCGTGCTCTCGGACGTGACCTTCGACGAAGACGCCCAGGTCGTTGCCATCCTCCAGCGCATGCTGGGACCGGTCAACCGTCGCTGCGACATCGCCAGCCCCATGGTCGACGCGCGGCTCCACGACGGCAGCCGCATCAACGCCGTCATCGCGCCGCTGGCGATCTCGGGCTCCACCATCACGATCCGCAAATTCGCGCGCGACCCGTACACCATCGAGATGCTCGGTGACATCGGCACGCTCTCCTCGCACATGGCGGCCTTCGTGAAGGCGGCCGTGCAGGCCCGGTTGAACGTGGTGGTGTCGGGCGGCACCGGCTCCGGCAAGACGACGACGTTGAACGCCATCAGCGCCTTCATCCCGGAGAACGAGCGCATCATCAGCATCGAGGACACGGCCGAGCTGCAGCTGCAACAGGACCACGTGGTCCAGCTGGAGAGCCGCCCGCCGAGCCTCGAGGGCACCGGCGCCATCACCATCCGCGACCTCGTCAAGAACGCCCTGCACATGCGCCCGGAGCGGATCGTGGTCGGCGAGTGTCGCGGCGGAGAGGCCCTGGACATGCTCCAGGCGATGGCGACGGGCCAGGCCGGCTCACTCACGACGGCGCACGCGAACACGCCACGCGAGCTGGTCGGGCGTCTGGAAGTGATGGTGATGATGGCCGGGACCGGCCTCTCGATGGCCAGCATCCGAGACCAGATCACCAGCACCGTCGACATCGTCATCCAGCAGCAGCGCTTCAAGGACGGGACACGAAAGGTGACGCACATCTCGGAGGTTACCGGGATGACGCCGAGCGGCGAGGTCGAGCTGGTCGACATCTTCCACTTCGAGACACAGGGCGTCAGCCCTGACGGCAAGATCGTTGGGGAGTTCAAGGCGACGGGATACATCCCCCGCTGCATCCGCGCCTTCCATGCGGCCAACTTCGCGCTGCCCGACGACATCTTCGGACCAGGGACCTCGGTTGGGCGCGAGTACGACCGCATCGATCGGCAGCGCAAGATCGAGCGCGAGCGAGAGAAGAACCTGGAGCGGATGCGGTACCGGACAGAGGCCCCCGCCACGCGCCCCTCCGCGGGCGGCGCCGGGCAAACCGAGGAGGTCTCGGTGGCGAGCGAGCTGGCCAAGCGGCGGTCGGCTCGGGCGACGATGCAGCGAGTGATGGCCGAGGGCGGCGCAGGGGAGGCTACCGGCGGCGACGAGGGCATCCGCCCCGGCGAAGAGCTGGCAATCGCCGGGGAGATGCGAGAGAGGATCGCCACCAACGAGGCCCAGGCGGCGGAGCGGCCGGCGACGCCGGTCGACCTGCACCTGAACCATCTGGATTCTCCGGAGGAATCGACTCCGTCGGCCGGCCGGCAGATCGACTTGAAGTCGCAGCTGCGATCGCGAACGACGTCGGAGCCGGCGCTCCTGAGACGACTGCGCAAGAACAAGCGCGACCAGGACGGCGATTGATGCCCGCTGACGGGGGCACGACCGTATCCGCTCAGGCTGAGCCTGTCGAAGCCCAAGTCTCCCGACGCCCAGGGCTTGGTCTAGGGCTAACGCTGGCGTGCCTGATCGCGATATCGTGGGCTCCACCGGTCTCTGCGGCTCCCGGAAAAGCCCGTGGTCGCAAGGCAGCCCGGGTCCGTTCCGCAGCTCCACTTCAGGCGCCGACCGAAGGAGTGGTCGCGCGGGCGGCTCCGCTGGAGGGGCCGTTCTACGCGCGTCTGAGAGGCTGGAGCCGTTACCAGATCTTCCGGGCGCCTGCGGCGCTGCAGCCGGGGGAGGAGCTGCGCGTACTCGAAGGGGCGCGCGTGGAGCTGGACCTGCCGGTCCGGGGGACTCTGCGCACGGCGGGAGGCGAGTGTCTTTTCATGGTACGGGCCTCAGAAATCCTGATGGACCGAGGAACAGCCCACGTCCGGGCCCGGGACCAGGAGCCGCTGCTCCTGGTGACGCCGGCGGGGGAGCTCCTGGCGAAGGGCGCTCGTTACACCCTGGACGTGCGGCCTGCCGACGGCACAACCGTGGTGCGGGTGCTGAGCGGAGTCCTGCGAGCGCAGCCCAGGGGCAACCAGCCGGAGATCCTGGTAGGGACAGGTATGGAGGTCGTAATGCTGCCCGGGGCGTCGGCCCTGGCTCGCAGGAGCCCGATTCCTCTCGACACGCTGCTCGAGCGCTTCTCGGCCAGCGGTCTGGGCCCCGGCTTCACGCTGGGGCGAGAGGAGCCGGCCAAGGAAGGCAGGCCCCCCCGGGGTCAGCTCGGACAGTCCTCGTCCGGGCCCACCCATCGGAGACCCGCGTCCGGGGGCACGCCAGTTTCGCGACTCAAAGGCTCCGACGGAGCCGACGACTCTTCCAGCGAGAGCGACCCGCCCCCGCCCACCTTGCGGCCGCCCGCATCCGGGATGAGCCTGCGGGACCGGATGCGCTCCCTGCGAAGCCCCTCGGAGCGAGTCAGACGCTACGAGTGGACGGTCGCCGAGCAGGCCGCAGCCGGGCGCGAGGAGCTGGAACGCGCAGCCGCCAACAGCAGGCCCGGGCTGCTGCGTGACGAGGCTCTCTACCGCAAGGCCTGGCTCCAGGATCGCCACGAGAAGAGCCTGGCCCGAGGCCAGATTCTGGCCGGCTCTCACCGGCGGGAGGCGCTCTTCGAAGAGTCGCAAGCCCGCGACCGGCTCCTGGAAGCCGGTCGCAGCCGGGCCCTGGGCCGCGGGCTCTGGCTGCAGACCCGCGAAGGGGTAACTGCCGCCCAGACCGAGCTGGACACCCTCGCGGCCGCGATCGACGCACTCGACGCCCAGCTTGCGGCCCTGGGTTCCACGCCCGCCGACACCGCACGCGCCCGCACGCTCTCCGAACAGCGCGACAGCGCAGTCGGAAGGGCCAACCGCCTGAAGGACCGCATCGGAGAGCTGATCGAGATCCAGTAGAGGGACGAGGGATGGTGGCACTGATTCCACTCAGGGGCTTCGCCCCCGAACCCCGACCAGGGGACCCCTGGCCCTCCTTCGACGAGCTCAGGACAGGCTCTGGCCCCCCATTTTCTAACAGCTCGACGGAGCAAAGCGCTCGCGTGGGTGCGCCCATGATTGGCGTGTGTCTGGTGACCCTTCTGGCCCTGGCCGGAGGGACAGGCGGCTGTGGCAAACCGCAGGCGCCGTCGCCCAGGCCGCTGGTGGAGGAGATCGTGCGGGATATGCAGGAGCGCGCCTTCGACAGGCTGTACGGACGGCTCACGGCCGCCCGCAAGAGGGAGCTGACGCTCCAGGAGTATGTGAGGACGAACCTTGCCGGTTTCGAAAAGCTGGAGAGCGCTGGCGGAGCCCTGGAAGACTGGCAGCTGCGGGAGGAGACCCGCTCTCCGGACGGCACCGAGGCCTGGGTCGAAACCGTGGTCCGGGTCACTTTTCCAGGGAAGGCGGGGCCGAGCGAGCACCGCCGGCGGCTGGTGTTTCAGCTCACGTACGAAGAAGACGAGTGGAAGTTCGACAGCTACAGGAGTTATGAAGTGCCTTGAACCCCGAACCCGGGAGGACGCACTCGAAGGTTGAAAGGGCCCGACCCCATGGATGCTCAGACTGATTTCCTCAGTTCCCTGAAGAGTTGCCCGCTGCTGCGCGACCTCTCGGCCGAGGAGCTGGATCGGCTCCAGACCGGTTCCCGCATCCGCGAGTACGACGAGCAGAACCCGGTCATCTGCGAGGAAGGCAAGGTCGGCGACGGGTTCTTCGTCATCCTCCTGGGCCAGGTCCGGGTCTTCAAGCACGATGAGAAGGGTCGTGAGCACCTGCTGGCCGTGCTCAAGGCCGGTGACTTCTTCGGCGAAATGGCGCTGCTCGACATGGAGGTACGCTCTGCCACCTGCCACGCGCTGGAACCGGTGAAGGTCCTCTGGTTCGGGCGCGAGTCGTTCGAGAAGCTGCGCATGGAGGGCAGCCCCATCATCGGCAAGCTCCTGTTCCGGATGATGATCGACCTGAGCCACCGCCTTCGACTGCTGAATGAACGGTTTGTCTACCTCCGCAGCTGCTACACCGGCGGACGCGCCTGAGCGGACGCTTCGAACCCGAGAGAGGTGTGAGCCTATGAGACTCTGCATACCGATTCTGATCGTCCTCGTCTGTCTGACCGGCTCCTGGCCGGCCGCAGCACCGACTCAACCGGGAGCTTTTGCCGCCCCCCTGCGCCAGGCGCCCCCGAGCTTCGACCAGCTCGCACTAGCCGAAACCAAGAGCCAGGAGACTGTCTGGCAGGCGGGCGCCGGCGATGCCGCGATTTCTTCGAGCGGCCTCGAGGCCGAGCGGCGCCGTCGCTGCCGGCGCTCCATCGTCCGCATCCTTTTGCTCGTCCTGATCCTGATCGTCTGCCTGCTGGCGCTGGCGCTGGCGTCGAAATCGATCACGCTCTGCTTGCTCGAGCGGATGATCGAGGAGCACGAGCGCAAGCATGGCTGCAAGGTCGTCCGCCCGGGCAGCTGCGAGGGTTCGGCCAGCGACGGCGCAGCCGGGCCCCCGCCGACGGAGCCTGGCGGCCCGGCCGCGGGTTGAGCCGCTCCCATCCCCTATAAACTTCGCGCTCGCGCTGCCGATGTTGGAGTCGAGAACGGATCTCGACGGCCGCCCCTGGCCGGCAAACGGAGGAGAGCGATGCGCAAGAGGAGTCGACTGGGAATCATGGTAGCCTTGCTCGTCCTGTCTGCCTGCGCTGGCGCTGCGGAGGCCTCCAAGGTCTCGATGCAGGGCGAAGCCATCCGCAAGGCGTCCGCCAAGGAGCCGGTCTGGCAGGAGCCAAACGCGACCACTGCCGGGACCTCTCGGGAGCCCTCCCGGCCGGCCGCTCCGGCTTTTGCCCCCGGTTCCAAGGAGCCGGTGCGCTGGGATGCGCTGCCCGAGAAGGAGCGCAAGCTCCGCTTCGAGGACCTGCTGCTCGGCAAGCTGGCCGAGGTTTGAAGGGCGCCATGCTCGGAGCGAAGCGAGGCTACCTCGGCACTCTGCTCCTGGTTGCGGCGACCGTGGCGGTCACGCACCTCGGCTGGGCGCAGGAGCCGGGCGCTATCCCGCAGGCAACCCAGCAGCTACAGCTTGAGTACGTCAAGAACGTCTCGGCCGAGCTGGAGACAGTGGTCAAGGGTATGTCCGACGAGCTCTTCGAGTCGGACCCGTTCTTCTCGAGCAAGGCGGCCGTCCATCCCGACGGAAAGTTGGCGGCCCTGGCCCTGTCTCGAGAGCAGGCGGGTGAGAACCGCTGGTCGGTGCTCCTGTTGAACAAGACGACGCTCGAAGTGACCCAGGTCTACGACTTCATCCGGGCGCACCACCTGAACCGGCTGGAATGGTCGCCGGACGGCAGCTCGCTTTTGGTGCTCTCGGAGGACGTGGCGCTCTCGGGCCCCCCGGGGAGCCTCTCCGTGGTCGACACGCGCGCGAAGCGGGCCTTCGTGCTCGATCGCGGAGTCTGGCAGTACTCGCTCTCTTCAGACGGCTCAGAGCTGGTCTACGAGCGGTGCGTCGACGTGAGCCAACCGTACGGCAAGCGCGAGATCTACCACACCGGTTTCGCGAAGCTCCTGGAGGCGCTGGCTGACCGGGGGACCGCCGAGAACCTGGCGCCCAAACAGCAGGCGGCCGATCTGCGAGCGCGCACGACCGCGCGCGTCATGGTGCTCGACTACCCGCGGGAGCAACTCGAAGGTTTCAAGAGCTGGTCCGCCGACGGCAAGGTTCTCCACTTCGCTACCTACCGCTACGCCCCTGGGGCCCAGGCCCCCTCCATCGTCCGCCACACGCTCGATCTGCCGAGCGGCCGGGTGGCGGAGGTGAAGTAGCGAGTAGTCAGTAGCCAGTAGACAGTAGACAGTAGTCAGAGGCTGTGAAGAAACTTCCTGGAACCGTTCGCCCCGAGCCTGTCGAGGAGCCATAGCCGCTTCGATACTGGGCTTCGACGAGCTCAGCCCGAGCGGTTACTGGGGGTTCTTGGATAGATTAACGGCCTCTCAGTAGTCAGCCGAGGGCCTCGCCTCTGGGTCCGTGCGATAGGGTCCATCGAGCTGCCGGCCAGAAGCGAGGAACTGCGCCGCGCGAATCTACTGTCTGCTGACTACTGACTACTGTCTACTCCATACCCCGCCAGCTTGCGATCGAGCGTGGGGCGGCTGATCTCCAGAACGCTGCAGGCCTTCGTCTTCTTCCAGCCGCAGCGCTCGAGCACGGCCAGGATGTGGCGGCGCTCCATTTCGGCCAGCGCGATCATCGGTGAAGGTTCGGGGCCGGCGTCGGAGGCCGATCCGGCGGGCGGGGGTCGCGGGCCTATCGGGAATCGCTCGGGCTGGATCCACTCGTCGTCTTCGAGGACAACGGCCCGCTCGATGAGGTTTTCCAGCTCGCGGACGTTGCCGGGAAAGTCGTAGCGCATCAGCGCGTCGAGGGCCGCCGGAGCCAACCCTCGAATGTTGCGGCTGGTTTCCCGGTTGTAGCGCTCCACGAAGTGAGCGGCCAGCGTCGGGATATCTTCGGGGCGGGCACGCAGCGGGGGGAGCGTGATCGAGATGACGTTCAGCCTGTAGAACAGATCCTCGCGGAACCGGCCCACCCGGATGGCGGCCTCCAGATCCGTGTTCGTGGCGGCGATGACGCGCACGTCGACCGGGATCGGACGATCGCTGCCGAGGCGGTCAACCTCGCGCTCCTGGAGGACGCGGAGGAGCTTGGTCTGCAACTGAGGACTCATGCAGCCGATCTCGTCGAGGAAGATGGTGCCTGAATCGGCCAGCTCGAACTTGCCCTTTTTCAGGCGATCTGCGCCGGTGAAGGCGCCTTTCTCGTGACCGAAAAGCTCGCTCTCCAGGAGGCTCTCGGAGAGCGCCGCGCAGTTGACGGCCACGAGCGGCCGGCTGGAGCGCTTGCTCTGGCGGTGGATGGCGCGGGCAACCACCTCCTTGCCGGTGCCGGATTCGCCTCGGATCAGCACGGTGCTGCGGGTGCCCGCGACCTTGGCGACGGTGGTGAGGATTTCGCGAAACAGGGGGCTAGTGCCGACGGGCGTGTAGCGCTCCTCCAGGAGCTCGCCCAGGCGCTGGCTGGCCGTGGTGGCCACGGCGAACTGCCGGGCGTTGTCGAGCGCGCTGGCGACCTGGCCGGCCAGAAGTGAGGTGACCTCGAGGTCCTCGTCGCCGAAGCTGCCGCCGCCCAGCTTGTTGAGCGCCTCCATCACACCGATGGTGCGTCCGCGCACGACCAGCGGGACGCAGACGATGCTCTGAGTGGAGTAGTTCATCTTCTGGCTGATCTCGCGCTTGAACTTGGGCTCATTCCAGACGTCGCCGACGATCAGCGGCCGGCCAGTCTTTGCGACCCATCCGGCAATGCCCTCGCCCAGCTTCAGACGGATGTGCTTGAGCTCTTCGCGCTTCTCGCCCGTCGCGGTCTTGAAGTAGAGCGTCTTGGTCTCCTGGTCGATGAGCAGCAGCGAAGCGGCCCCCGCATTCAGGATGCGGCAGGCGCTGTCCATGATCAGATCGAGCAGCGTGTCGAGATCGAGTGTCGAGGTGAGGGCGGCTCCCGTCTGCAGGAGGGTCCTCAGCAGGGCGTGGTCGAGAGCTCTCGAGTTTGCGGCCATCGTAGATTCGGGGCGGCAAGAGGATATCACGGCGGCCTAAACTAGTTGGATGGCGGGACCGATGGGTGGAGGTGATGGCATGGGTCTTCGACACGCCCGTTTCGCTTCCTCGCGCCCGCGCCTCCCGGGGGCGGGAGTGCGCGGGAGGTCTGCTGCTGGCTGGGCTGGCGTGGGCACTCGCTGGCTGTGGAGATGTCGGTCTGCTGGGGCCGACCACGGCAAGCGGCGCGCGCGTCGAGCGCGCCCAGGTTGTGGTTTCCAGTCCCGCTTCGGCGGATGCGGCCAGACCGGCGCTCCAGGCGGCCCTCGGCGCACCCGTCGCCGTCGTTGCAGCCCCGGATGGGTCGCTGTACGTGGCCGAGCAACAGCGTTCGCTGGTCCGTCGCATCTCGGCCGCGGGCACGGTCTCGATCGTCGCGGGCACCGGCTCACCGGTTTCGCCCGTGGTAGATGCCGTCACCGCAACGCTCTCGGGTCTGGAGATTCCGCGAGGGTTGGCGTTGGACGCCGACGGAAACCTTTACATCAGCCAGGTCGCCACCAGCTTCACGACCCTCACCCTCAGGGGCGGCCGCTCCACCTTCGATCCCCAACGGCCCGGCGAGGTCACGAGCCTGGTCGCCGGGAGAATTCGCCGGGTCGACGCCGTCACAGGCGTGATCACGACCGTAGCCGGCCAGGGGCCATTGACGCAGGATGGCGTCTTTGCCAGCGCCTCGAGCCTTCTGGAGCCCGAAGGGCTGGTCGCAGACGGCTCCGGGAACCTCTATGTCGCCGAGACAGGCCGCAACCGGGTGCGCGTGCTGAGGCGCCGGCAATCTCCCGACGCCTCTCTGGGGTTCACCATCGACACCGTGCTGGGCCCGCCGGGCCCCCAGGATCGACAGGGAGTCCGTACGGGCACGCGGGACGACTTCCCGCCCTCGACGCCCTCGGACACCCTGGCAGGCAGGCCGGCGACCAGCGTCCGAATCCGGGCGCCCATCGACGTGACGCTCGACGCGGCGGGGAACCTCTATGTCGCGGAGTTGGCCGGGCGCATCTTGGTCGTCGATCGCCTGGGCATCGCGAACGTGTTCGACGCGCCAGCACAGGCCGCTCTCGAGGTGCGCTGCGTCCTGGCGCTCGGTGATTCGCTCTTCGCGGCAGGCGGCGGCGTCCTCTGGAAATCGAGTCTGGCGCTCCGCGATCGAAAGCTCCTGACGCCGGGGCCGGAGGGGTTCGCGGGCGATGGTTTCTCGGCCTCGGCTGCGCGATTCGAAGCGCCGAGCGACTTGACGACAGCCTTCGGCCGGCTGGTGCTGGCCGATGCGGGCAACAACCGAATCCGCTCCGTGGAGCTGACCAGCCAGCTTGTGGGCAGCCTGGCGGGCAAGCCCGACCTGACCCGACTGGCGGCCAGCCAGGCCCGCTTCGGCCGCATCCGCTCTTCAGCCCTCTGGGCGCCAGGGTCGCTGCAGGTCGTCGTGGGAGACTCGGGAGCGATCCGCCAGGTGGAGCGTGCCTCGGGCAGCGGCGCTCTCGAGGTCGTGACCGTGGCCGGCGACGGGGCGGGCGGAGACTCGGGCGACGGCGCAGCGGCCACTGCCGCTCGACTGGGGGCCGTCACGGGCGTGGTCGTGGCGGCGGCGGACGCGCTCCCAACCGTCGCCAAGGGAGATGTCTTCTTCTGCGACGCTGCCACGCACCGGGTGCGAGTCCTGCGCAAGGCCACCGGGCTGGTGGAAGCGGTGGCCGGTACCGGCCTGGCCGGCCAGCAGGGTGACGGCGGCCTGGCCGTGGCGGCGCGGCTGAATGCTCCGTCCGCGCTGGCGCTCGACGCGTCGGGCAACCTGTTCATCGCCGACACGGGCAACCAGGCGCTGAGAAAGGTGAACCGATTCGGCGTGATCAGCACCTTGATCGCCACGTCGCCGGCAGCTGGCCGCAGCGAAGCGGGATTGGCGCCATCGACGTCGCCCAGGTTGGGCAAGCTCGACGCCCTGGCCGTCAGCCCCGATGGGACCCGCATTGCGACCGTGGACAACACGAATCCGAACTCTCTTTTCTCGGGCCGGCCTCTGCTGATACAGGTGGACGGGCTCGGCCGCGTCGAGAGCTCCCAGGCGACGACGGAGGCAGGAGTGGCCGGGCTGGCCACCGACTCGCTCGGCCGCCTGTACCTGCTACAGGTAGCCTCGAGTCCATCCGGAACGCTGGCGACGAGCGTCTCCAGACGCAGCAGCCTGGCCCCGGGAGCCAGCGCACGTCAGCTCTTCTCGGCCGCGGAGCTACCCACGAGCTTCTCGAGAGCCGACGCCTTCGCCGTCGAACCGGACGGCCGGCGCCTTTGGCTGAGCAACGGCACGGAACTGGCTTTCAAGAACCTGAGCGGCGATTGAGTGCGGCTTCCATTGGCGAACGGCGTCTCCGAATGCTAATCTCGATTTCTCCAGCGATCGCCTAGCACTCAGCGAGAGACCGACTGTGGCGCTTTATCCACCGAGCAAGAGCAGGGAACGGTTCCAACGACGCCGAGCACCCGGCGCCGTGCCCGAGCGAGGGCCCCGGTACTCGATCCTCGTGGTGCTGCTGATGTTCTTCATGGCCTGGGTGCGGAGCCGTCGAACCGGGCCAGACGCCGGTTGGTTGACCCTGGTCGGCAAGCGCGCGCCGGCAGGAGGCCCCCGTGCTTGAGTCGGGCCGGCGCCCGACGCCGGTGCGCCGTGTCTGGCCGCTCGCCGCGCTGCTCGCGCTGGCGGCGCTGGGAGCTGCCCCGGGGCCGGTTGCTGCCCAGGAGCTGCTCTTGAGACAGGTCTCGGTCTCGAGGAGTCTCGTCTCGACCGTCGCTGCCGCCCAGGTCACGATCGTCGTGCAGAACCTCAGCACGACTGAGACGGGGGTCATAAGCCGGCTGGAGCCGACTTTCCTGGCCAATGGCGTCGACGTCTCCAACACCTACTCCATCCCGCCGGCCCAAAAGGGCGCCTTCTCGCTGGCGCCGCTCGAGGTCCAAACAAGGACTTTCGACGTCACCGTCCAGCAGACCACGCCACGAGGGTTCACGGTCATCCGGGCCGCTTTCCAGACCGTGGCCACGGTTCTGCGCATCGACAGCGTCGAATCGAGCTGGACCGTTCAGTCGGCCCCCCAGGTCAGCGTCGTGAGCGTCAGCCCGTCGCAGCCAAAGGTCTCCCGAGGGCAGAAGTTGACGGTCCGGGTGACCGTCAGGAATGGCGGCGACGCCTCAGCGGTACTCCAGTCCGCAGAGCTCAATTTCGGTGTCACTTCGTCCGCTGACGTTTTCAACTCCGACTACTCGGTCGCCTCCTTGGTCGACCTACCGATCGGCGGCAACTCCAGCACCAACATCGACTTCGACGTCACGGTCGGTCCGACAGCGCCTACGGGCCTGGCCCAGCTCCGGCTGAAAGGCAGCTTGCTCGAGGCCAGCTCCGGCGTGTCCATCGAGCCCACTTCCGCCTTCCGCAACAGGCCAGGCTCCTGGATCGTGCAGCGTCCGCCCGACCTGCGGGTCCTGTCCATCCAGCCGGAGAAAACCTTCCTGTCAGTCGGCGATACGATGGTGGTCACGGTGACACTGGCCAACCTGGGGGAAACCGATGTCGTCACCCAGAACGTCGTCCTCCAGACAGGCCGCGAGCCCTCGGTTGCCGCGGAATCACTGGGCGATCTTCGACCGGGGGACTTCCTGCTGGCCGGGCGACAGCGCTCCATCCGGTTTCTCCTGGCCCACCGGCCCGCCACGGTCTCCGGTGCCGTGACGCTGATCACGTCTCTCACAGTCACGAACGCTAACTCGGGCGAGCGGTTCACGCTCCAATCCGGCAATGCCTTGATCTTGGCCCGGGCGAATCCGGTGGTCACCATCAGCCCCTCGCAATCCTCCGTGCGCGTGGGTACACCCGTGGCCTTGAGTGGCGTCGTAACCGAACGCAGCGAAGCAGTCAGCTTCGTCTATTCCTGGGAGAAGCTATCCGGGCCGACGATCACTGGCCCGCAGGGCGTCGAAACCGACCGCTTCACGTTCACGGCATCTGCGATTGGCACTCTCAATTTCCGGCTCCGCGTCCGGGACAACTTGGGCGGACAGGCCGAGGCCATTGCGCAAGTTCAGGTGACGGACCCCTTCATCGATCCCGGACCATTCCTGAGGGTCCGCAGCATCCGGGCGCCAGCCTTCGTCAGCCAGGGACAATCGACTCCCGTGTCGGTAGAGCTGGAAAATGCCGGTGACCAAGCCGCCGACCTGACCCTGGGCAACACCCTGGAGTTCCAGGATCGCAACCAGATCGGCGTCTCCGGGGACTACAGCGTCACGCCCGCACCAGCCAATACGGTCAGCCTGGCAGCCGGGACGTCGACGACGATGCGCTACGTTGTCGACATCTCCGGCTCCGCCCAAACGGGGCGGGTCGACCTTCGCTCGACACTCTCGGGGCTGAAGGACCACGATTTCGGACCATGGTACTGGGTCGTGCAGAAGCCCGCCGAGATCGAGGTTCTCGGCTTTGAACCGACGCTGGCCCAACGGCGGGTCTCGCGGGGACAGCGCTCGTCCATCGACGTGGTTTTTCCCATTCGCAACTCCGGCGAAGCCGCGGCGCGCATCACGACAGTCGATCTCTTCATCGGGCCCGGCGGACTCATCCATCCGGATTTCGTGTTCGACGAGCCGCCACAGTTCGATTCCACGCTAACTGCCTTCGGAAAAGGGTTGGTTCGGATGAAGCTGCGCGTACTTCCGACGGCGCCGACGGGGCCGACCACTCTGGCCGCCTTCGTGACCGCACTTGACGCCAACAGCGCCAAGGCGCTGTTCACCCAGACCGCGCAGGAGCATCGAGAACAGCTGATCATCGAACGGCCCGCCGAGCTTTCAATCGAGGGCATCCAACGCTCCACGAGCTTCATCAGCTTCTTGGGCGACCCGGTGGACATCACCATCTCCGTTCGGAGCGCGGGGGAATCGGCCGCGACGAGCCTGCTCGCCCAGGGCCAGAGAGCCGCGGAATACACCGTCGACAAGATCCCGCGGAGCTCCCCGGTCCTTCCGATCTTGCGCACGGAAAATGTTCGCGAGACGCCTGAGGAGTTTCCGAAGGAGCCATTCACCGAAGTCGCAAGAGCCGGCAGCGGAGAGGTGGTTCAACTCCACGCTAGTTACACTTTGCGCGATCCGCTCCTCTCGTTCGAAGGAGGCCCCATGGCGGAGGTGCTCCAGGTGCGGTTCTTCGACGGCAACGACCGCTCGCCGGCCTCGGAGCTATTCTCGCCACCCTTTAGCAGCGGGGTCTTCCTGTTGGGCAATCACGATCCAGGCTCCGTACCCAAGACGACCCCTGAATCCCCCGTCATCGGCGTGGATGGAAAAGTCCGCGTGACTCTCGACGCCAATACCCGGGATGACGACTCTGACATCATCTTTCATACCTGGACTCCTGTCCAGCAGCCGCTGCTTCCGACGCCAACTTTGACGGCGCCCAGGGCCCGCGTCACCACGTTCGAGGCGAGCGAACCGGGTCTCTACGAGTTCGAGCTCGCGGTGACAGACGAACGCGGAGGCAGGGCCAGGCCCGTCGATCGCCGGGGTGTGGAACTGCCCCTGGGGCGAGTTCGAGTCTTGGTCCATCGTCTGCCGGTGCTCTCGGCCACAAAGGACAAGACCGGGACAGTCGAAACCTGTACCCGAGTCACGCTCACGGGATCGTCTTCGATTGCGTCCGGGGCAGACCGGATCTCGCTCTACCGTTGGGAGCAGCTCCCGGTCCAGGGGACTCCGCCCATCGATTTGCTCCCAAGTAGCTTCGAGCCGGTAGTGACCTTGCAGCCGACTCTGCCCGGCTCGTACAGCTTCAAGCTGACAGCTCTCACAACGGGCAATCTACTTGCGCCAGACTCGGCGCCCATCACGGTCACGGTCGTCGAGAACACACCGCCGTTGATCTCCGGACTGCCGACCACGCTCACGACCAGCATCCAGGACGGGGTCCCTGCTCGGGTGCAACTGGCGGCCAATGCGGTTGACGCCACCGACCAGGCGGGTCTGACCTTCACCTGGACGCAGGACTCCGGGCCGACGGCAGTGACCCTGACGGGAAGGACCTCCCCGACCGTCGCCTTCGAAGTGCCGCAGGTCGGTGCGTACGCCTTCAGCCTGCGCGTAGAGGACCATCCGGGCTGCTCGGGCGTGACCACGTCCGTGCAGGTCGTGGCCGTGGCGAACCGTCAGCCGGTAGTGACGGCCCAGATCCAACCAGGCCCGATCGTCTTCGGCTCGCCAGTGGCCTTGACAGGAACCGTGAGCGACCCGGACCAGAACGACCCGGTCACGACTACGTGGGTCTTGACCCAGGGATTTGGAGGGCAGGCGATCCTGGACAACCCGCTGTCCCTGACCACGACGTTCACGCCGCCCCAAGCGGGCTTCTACGCCTTTCGACTTCATGCGAGCGATTCTCGAGGGGGTCAGGCAGTGTCGGGCGAAGTTGGACTGTCCGCGCTCGACCCTGGCACCCCGCAGAACCCTCCGGCGGTCCGGCTCGTGGACATGGCCATCCCCCGCCCGCTCATCAGCCAGGGACAGTCCACGCGGGTGACGCTGTCGCTGGTCAACGACGGCAACTCGGCTGCCGTCCTGAATCGCCGGCAGCTTCTCCTTTCGCGTGGCACCGAGGACCGCACGGCAGACTACTCGGTAACGGAAGCGCCCGAGAACTCGAGCGTGATTCCAGCCGGCGGCTCGACCCGGCTCGAGTTTCTGGTCACCCAGCAATCGACGAACGCGGCCAGCCTCGGTCTCATCCGCATCCGGGCCGACCTGGCGGAGCAGCTGAGCACGGTTGGCGGCCTTTCGTTGGTCACCCGGGACTGGACCGTCCAGACGCCTCCGCTGCTGCGCGTGCGCAGCGTGCGGCTGCCCCGACCGACCATCACTCAAGGACAGAAGGGCATCCCCGTGGATGTGGAAGTCGCCAACGAAGGGCAGGCGGAGCTTCTGGTCAGCCTTGCCGCGCTCGATTTCGCCAACACGCGAAGGAGCTTGGCAACCGACTATCAGGTCCGAGGCCCGACAGAGGCAGTGTCGCTCCTGGAGAGCACCGCGACTACCTTCAGCTTCTTGGTGGACACCCAGACCTTTGCGGATACTCGCAACTCGCCGGTGACCGTCCGATTCCGCGCCCGAGCCATTGACCGCAACACCGGCCTGTCAGTAGCGGCTAGCCGGGTCGACACGTCCACTGGATCGACCTGGTCCGTCCAGGGAAAGCCAAGGCTTTCCGTGGCCCTACAAGCCCCCTCTTCCTCGGTTCTGTCGGCCAGCGTGACCTCATTGCTGACGCTCACGGTGACCAACGAGGGCGAAGGCGCCAACGAGGCGGCAGCGGCCGTCGTCGATTCCGTGCAGATTGAGTCGAGATTTGGCTCCGTGATCGCGACACCCGTGGCGAACCCCACGGGCACGACTCTGGAGCACAACCGCTCTACCACCGTCACCCTGCGGATGAGCGCCGGCAACTTCAGGTTTACCTCGGATCGCGTCAGCGCGGTTGTGTTCTACCACGACGCCAATGATCCCTCGACGGGCTACGCGCCCGCTAGGTCCGAGGAGCTCGCATTCACTTTGCGGCCACCGCCGTCCATCTCTGACTTTGGAGCCACGCCGCAGGTGGTGAGCGCTGCAGAGTCGACGAGCTTGCGCGTGTCGGCGCAGGGAGCGGGGCCCTTCACGTACCAATGGAGCCGAGTGTCCGGGCCGGCTGATCTCGTATTCGGCACGCCCACGGCCCGGGAGACCAGCGCCCGGGCAACCGCCACCGGCACGGCCGTGGTGCGGATCGTCGTGACGGACTCAGCGGCCGAGTCCGTTCAAACGACGTTTTCATTCCGGATCAACGCCGAGCCAACTGCACAGTTCGAGTTGCCCGCCCGCACCTTCACGGGTGCTCAGCTGACGTTGGATGCCCGCAGCAGCGCCGATCCGGATGGCCCTGTCCGGAGCTACCAGTGGTCCGCTCAACCGGCGTTGCCCATAGCGAGCAGCACAGCCGCCCTGACCACGCTAGTGGCCCAGAGCACGGGCAGCTACGGGATCCGGCTGGCGGTCACGGATGCCGATGGGAAGCAGAGCTCGCTCGAGCGGCAACTGACCGTGATCGACGACCAGCTGCCGGATGCGGTCGCCTCGATCACGCCCTCGGGGCTGCTGCGGTCTTCCGATGGCCTGCCGGTCGTGGTCACTCTGGTCGGAAGCGCCAGTAGTGACCCCGACCCGGGCACCGTCTTGACTTACGAGTGGCGCGGACCTACGGAGCCCATCGGGGCGACACCGTCGTTTCCCGCCAGTGCCGTGACAACGGTTCGCCTGCCGGCTGCGGGTACCTTCGTCTTCCGACTGACCGTCAAGGACGAACTGGGAGCCTCGAGTTCTGCCGACGTCTCGGTGACGGCGGATTTCAACAGCCGACCGATCCCCCGGGTTGCAGTGACGCCCGCCGGTCCCACCTATATCTCGACGGACCGCGCTCCGGTCCTGGTGCGGCTCGACGCCTCGGCCTCCTCGGACCCCGACCTCGCGGACCTGGGCAGCCTGACCTATGCGTGGAGCGCCAGCGTGACGCCGACCACGACCCTGCCGATCCGGATCCTGCCGGACAGCGCCGCCCCGACGGTGACGCTCTCGATGCCGGCCGCGGGGAGCTATCGGGTGCGGCTCATCGTGCAGGATCCGGGTGGTGCCTCCGACTCGCTCGAGAGGACGCTGGAAGTCACTGCGAATGCCTCGCCACGGTCGGTGATCTCGGGGAACCTGACGACACCGTCCGTCAATGGCCGGGCTGCTTCGCTCCTGCTGGACGGCAGTTCGAGCGCTGATCCGGACGGCGAACCGATCCAGTACCGGTGGCGAGTCCTTTCGGGATCGGCAACGCCGGCCGCGACCCGCACTGCGCGAGCCATGTTTACGTTGCCGGCCCCGGGGAAGGCGGACGTGGAGCTGCGAGTCACGGATCCGCGCGGCGCCGAGGCGGCGAGGCAGGTCACGCTGGAATCGCTCATCAACAACGGCCCGAGCATCGAGGTTCACCCCAGGATGCCGGCGCTGGAGATCCCGGGGGCCGCCGCCTTCGCGCTTCTGCTGCCCGGAGGCGCGGCGCGTACGTTCGAGCTGGATGCCAGCCTCACGTCCACGCGTTTCCCCCCGCAGAACTTCAGCTGGTCGGCGATCGGTGGACTCAGTCTGCAGGGCGCGGCGACAGCGGTCGTCAGAACGACTCTGAGCCAGCCGGGGACCTACACCTTCCAGCTGCGGGCGCGCGATGCCGTGGGGGCCGAATTTTCCAGGAGCTTCGATGTCCTGGCGCAGCTCGACACGGATTCAGATGGGATGCCGGACGTGTTCGAGATTCAGAGTGGCTTCAACCCAGGCGATCCGACGGACGCTGGCGGCGACGCGGACGGAGACGGTGTCACGAATGCGCGCGAGTTCCTCGGCGGCACCAGCGCGCGCAACCCGGACACTGACGGCGACCTGGCGCGCGACGGTCTAGACAGCAGCCCCCTGGATCCGCTGCTCCGACGGCCGCGGGCCGACGCCGGAAAGGACCGGACGGTCGACCCAGGTCTGGTGGTGCTGGACGGCTCGCGGAGCGCCGATCCGACCGGCCAGCCGCTGAGCTTCAGCTGGCGCCAGACCGGCGGGCCCGAGACGGTGAGCTCGCCGGCAGCGGTCGCGACGCCCTCGGTGGTCCTGCGCCGGGCGACGCAACCGGACCAACCGTATCTTTTCACTCTCACAGTCGCAAGCACTCAAACGAGTACGCCGAGCACCGTGCGGATCGCCGTCAGGGACCTGCCACCCGTGGCCGTAGCGGGAGCGCCTGCCGACTTGACCGCGGGCTCCAGCGTCGCCCTGGACGGGGCGGCCTCCTACGACCTGAATGGCGATTCTCTGCAGTACAGCTGGAGCGCGGATGGCACCAACCCCGCCCCCGGAGGTCTCTCCGGCGCCACGGAATCCACGCCCAGATTCACGAGCGCGGTGCCGGGTCGCTACAAGTTCCACCTGTCCGTTCGCGCCAACGGTCGGGATGCGACTGCCGCCGCCTCACAGACGGTTCGCGTGATCGAGGCGCAGGCCAAGCGGCTGCCTCCGACGGCCAATGCAGGGCTCGACTTAGTTGGACGCGCTGGCACGGCAGTCCAACTTGACGGACATGAGAGTTTCAATCCATCGGGCGCGAAGCTGGCCTACGCATGGTCGGTGGCACGCATGCCGGCGGCAGCGGCGGCGGGCGTTGGATTCCAGGAGGCGTCCGATCCCAGACCGCTGGTGACCTTCCCCGCGGCCGGAGAGTACACGCTCCAGCTGATCGTGAGCGAGGTTGGCGATTCGACACGTGTCTCCGAGCCGGCATTCGTGCGAGCGTTCGTGCAACCCAGTGGGACGGCTCGGCTGCCGCGGGCTGTGGCTGGAGCGGACCGTGTGGTGGCCGCAGGCTCGACCGTGATGATGGACGCCCGGGAGAGCTCCAACGGGGGTACCGGAGCACTCGCCTACACGTGGCGGCAGCTCTCCGGTCCACCCGTGCAGGTCCAGACAAGCTCGGCCCTGTGGGCGTGGACCGCGGGCCTGGCGGCAGAGCACCGCTTCGAATTGACGGCCTCGGGGGCCGGAGGCGTCGGACCACCCGACTCCGTGAGAGTCCTGGTCATTGACGCGAACACGCACCCGCCGCTGGCCTCGGCCCGGCTGCGAGGAATCTCACCGACGGCGGGAGAGCTGCGGGTGACGGCCAATTCTCAGTCAGGCACTCTTTTCACTCTGGATGGAACGGCAAGCCTCGATCCCGACGGCGATGCCCTCATCTACCGCTGGCAACAGATCGAGGGGCCGCTTGTGGCTCTCTCGGCGCCGGACAGCGCAGTGACCTCATTCACGGCCTTTACAAGCCGGGTGTACGGGTTCCGGCTGCGGGTCGGGGACGGCGACTACGTGAGCGAAACGGAGCTGTTCGTGGTGGTGGACACGGAGCTGAACCAAGTGCCGAAGGCCGTGATCGCCAACTTGCCGGCCACGAGCATCTCTACCGGTGCGGTCGTCGTGCTGGACGGCTCGGGCAGCGTCGACGGGAACAGGCAGGGACTGATCTTCCGCTGGTTCCAGACCGCAGGGCCATTCGTGGACATCGAACAGGCCAACCAGCCGGTGGCCCGCGTACGCGTGACAGCCCTTGGTCAGTACGCCTTCGCGCTGAGCGTGGACGACGGCAACGATCGCAGTATGCCAGCGCGGGTCACTTTTGACGCGGTTGCGGGTGCTGCGCTGCCGCCAGCCGTCGACCCGAGAACTGGTGGCCAGGGGACGGCTGCAGCCGACGGCGGCGGGGGTGGTGGCTGCGGCCTGGGGACGCGAGCTCGCGGGCAAGTCGACCTGGCGTTGCTAGTGGCCTTGGTGTCCGTTGGGCTTGCGATGAGAAGGCGAGGATCGGCCAGGCTCAGGAGACTGGGAGTTGAGCGCGATCGGCAGCCTGGGGATTACGGCAGACGCTGACCAGGACCGTCAAAGTCGCCGGCAGCACGAATGCCGTCAGCTCTCCGAAAATCCGCAGCTCGACGATGTTCCCTACCAGCAGCAGGCTTCCGCAGGCCATCAGGCCAGCCCACAGCACCCGGCGCAGAAACCCGGATTCGATGTGCCGGTAGAGCAGCAGTGCAGGCAACCAGGCGTACCCCAGGCTCGACAGTAGGTAGGGGTACACGATCGGCAGCTGCAGCGCCCGCAGGTTGCCCGCCACCGACCACTCCCACAGGCCTTGGCCTGGATTGGTCGCGAACAGCCATGTCAACCACGCCTTGACCGCGCTCCAGCAGGCGACCTGAGCGACGACGTGCCGGGCGAGAGATTCTCCCGGGCAGCGGCCCCACTCGGTCAGCAGGAAGGCCATGGTGAGGAAGCAGGTCGTCTCGCGGTTGATCGTCCCAATGGCAAACGTCAGATAGTAGAGCCACAAGCGCCGGTCGTGCAGGAACAGCAGGCCCAGCACGCTGAAAAGCACAGACGGCACGTCGCTCGGATACCGGAGCGGCAGGGCTCGAGGCAACACGAAGGCATAGGGGAGCACCCACAGGAGGCTGAGGGCCAGCATCGACGTCAGGATCTGCCCGGTGACGAAGCGCGCCAGGTACGCCCGAAAGGCGACGACCAGGGCAAACGTCGAGATGAACTCCACGACGGCAAAGACCCGCCCCGATTCACTTCCGATGACCGGAAGATCCAGCCTGCAGAGCTGGTCAACGAGCCAGGGAACCAGAAAGCGGTACTGGAACGGAACGCTGGCCCGCCCGGTTCGCAACATGTCGGGCGTGGCGCGTTCGTACGGTCCGGTCAACGACAGCCGATAGTCGACGAAGTTGTAGGCCATCACCGCCGCGATGGCCAAGAAGAGCGCGAACATGGTCCGCTGCCAGCGCCGGTGAACTTCGTCGCTCACCGGTGGCGGGGTCCCGCCCGAGGCGCTGGGGAAAGAGACGGTCGAATCTGCTGGCATCATGCGGCAGTCTACGGTCGAGCAGGGGTCAGGAGGATCGCGGTCGTTCCCCGCATGAAGAACGCCTCCGACATCTTACCGGGACCGTGCCGCAGCTGTCGACGTCCCACTGGGTGAGCGCGCGGTTCATGGGTCAGCTCCCCGCTCATCCTGAGCCTTTGGGTAAGCTCAGGACATGGTTGTCGAAGGATGATCTGCTTACCCGAAGTGGATGCGGTCCTTGAGCTTCGCGGCGATGCGCTGCGCGCGCTCGCGCGGGATGCCGGACTTGCGGCGGAAGACTTCGAGGACGTCGTCCTCCCACTCGCCGGCTCCGTCGGCCAGGCTCAGCTCCACGAGCATCTCGTAGACGGCCTCGCGGACCGGCCCGTCCGGCAACCGCGCGGCGATCGCTTCGGTGTGCTCCAGGAGCGCATCCTCGTCGGACCGGATCGCGTCGATGCGCCGGGCCGCGGCCTCCAGTGACTGTTCCACGTCGGCGTCCTCCTGATTCCACGCCCAGGGCAACCGCCAGACGTCGCTGCGCAGCAGGCGCAGCTCTTCTTCCGTCACCTCGCCGTCGGCCAGGACGCTCACCTCGAGCGCCTCCAGCACGGCCAGGTTCTGGTCCGGCGTGAGCGACTCGAAGACCGAGTCGGCGAAGAGCCGTTTGAGGGCGCGTCTCCAGACGTTCATCGACCGTTTCGCGGCTCCCGGCGCGGCATTGCGCGCGGGCCGCGCTCCATCCTTGGCGGACTCTAGCATCGCGATCGCCTCCTCTCAAGCCACCTCGGGCTCGATCGCCTGGGCGGCGCCGCCGAGCTTGCCCGAGAGTTTCAGGACCACCGGATAGAGCGCGAGCGCGCTGACGACTCCGACCAGGAAGTTGGTCACCAGAACCATCACCGCGGTGTAGACCATCATGGCCGTTTCGAGTCGCCCCATCACCAGCACCTCGCGGATCTCGGCCGGCTTGACCATGTTGAAGGCCACATAGAGGAGGATGCCGCCAATGCAGGCCAGCGGGACCTGCTCCAGGTAGCTGGCCAGGTAGACCGCCAGCAACAGCTTCAGGACCGCCTTGAAGATGCCGGCCAGCGGCGAGACGGCCCCGAGCTTGATGTTGGTGGCGGTGCGGGCGAGCGCGCCGGTGTGCGGGAAGCCGTTCATCAGGGGGACGAGGATCTGGACCATGCCCTGACCCCAGAACTCCTTGCTGGAGTGGAAGGTGTGGCCCGGGTTCTCGGCCAGGCGATCCGCCATCCGGGAGCAGAGCAGGCTCTCGAGCGCGGAGATGAAGATGATGCTGACCACCAGCACCGCGAAGTCGGCCAGGTAGGAGGCCGAGAGCTGCAGGGCTTCCGGGGGGGTGAAGACCCAGAAGTCCGTCGGGATCTTGCCGAAGCGGTCGGCCACGGTGGCCAGTCCCTTGCTGGACCAGGCCGTGGCGGCGATGGCCGAGCAGAAGCCGATCGAGATGAGCGGAGCTGGGATGTAGATGGAGATGAGCTGTAGCCCCTTGGTGATGGCGAACGTCAGGAGGGCCAGGAAGATGGCGTAGCCGTTTACCTCGCCCAGGTGCTCGGCGATGGTCGAGAGCTTCGCGAGAAACGTCGTGCCCATCTTGGCTTGCAGGCCCAGGATGTCGCCCGATTGCGAGAGCGCGATGGTGCCCGCGATGCCGACGGTGAAGCCGACGACGATGGAGTGCGGGACCATCTCGACGAACCGTCCCAGCCGCGCCAAGCCCATCAGCAGCAGGATCACGCCCGCCGCGAGCGAGGCCGAGACCAGGAACGGGTGGCCGTGCTTGGCGACGGCGGCGGCGATGATCGGGATGAAGGCGGCGGTGGGGCCGTAGACCTGGTACTTGGAGCCGCCGAAGAGCGCTCCGACCAGGCCGGCGACCGCGCCACCCAGGATGCCCTGCTCGGGACGCAGGCCGGACGCCATGGCGAACCCCATGGCGAGCGGGATGGCCACCATGGCGACCACTAGCCCGGCGGTGAAGTCTCGCAGGACGTTCAGGTACCAGGGGCCGCGCGCCAGGTCTTCATAGCGCTCGTCCAGCGGCGTGAGGAAGTAGCGGAGCCTGGCGGCCAGCCCACTCTCGGAGGCCTCCCGGAGCGGGGCCGGTCCGAGGGATGCGTGGTGTCGGGCACCGGGCAGGTCCGTGCGGCTGGTTCCGTGGCGATGGGAGTCCTGTGAGTGAGTTTCGTTAGCGTTCATCATCATGTGTCCTTGCGACTAGCGGGCTCAGGCGGCGGGCCGGCGCTCGGCGCCGATTCCGTTGGCGAGCCTCGGCATCAATCGGCCGTACTGGATGGGGGTGAACTCGTTGGTGTCGCTGTCGAAGTGGAAGACCTCGCCGGTCTCGATCTTGTAGACCCAGGCGTGCAGGTGCAGCCGGTGGCCGGCGAGAGCGCTGGCTACGGCCGGATGGGTGCGCAGGCTCTCGACCTGCACCAGGACGTTCTCTTCGACGGCGGCAGTCTCGAGCTTGTCGCCCGTGAGGTGGCTGTAGTTGTCGCGGATGATCCGGCGCGTGGCCTCGGCGTTCTTGAGCCAGCTCTCGACGGTGGGCATCGAAGCCGAGCGCGACGGGTCGAGGATCGCCTTCACGGCGCCGCAGTGCGTGTGGCCGCAGACGATGATGTCCTTGACCCCCAGGCCCGCGACGGCGAATTCGATGGTGGCAGCTTCGCCGCCGGTGACGGCGCCGAAGGCCGGGATGATATTGCCGGCGTTGCGCAGGATGAAGAGATCGCCCGGCTCGGTCTGGGTGATGAGGTTGGGGTTGATGCGCGAGTCGGCGCAGGTGATGAAGAGCGCGTCGGGCTCCTGCTTCTTGGCGAGCCGCTCGAACAGCGCTTTCTGCGAGCTGAAGACCTCGGTCTGGAACCGGTGAATACCTTGAACGAGTTTCTGCATTGGGTGCTCCTTCGAATCGTCGACGGTTGGGTCGAACCACCGGCCTGGCGACCAGGTGGCGGGTGCGACAGGCACGCTCGGGCCCGATAAGAGCTCAGGCGAGAACGATCGCCGCGAGCGGCGGACGGCGGCCGACGATTCGCGAGCGGCGACTCTCGGACGGAGTCGCTCGGGACGCACGCGAACCGGGCTCGCCGGCCGGTCGGAGGGCTGCTAGCAGATCAGCGGCGGATGGGCCAGGTGCGGCGGCTGCGCCAGCGGCAGCAACGGGGCGATGCGCGGCCGGGCGAGAATCTCGCGAGCCGGGGAGCGGACTCCCGGGCGAGCGACGGAGCGGCGGGCACCAGGCCGAGAGACCCGATGGAAGGTCTGGAGCTCCGCGCCGGCCTTTTCGGATTCGCCCTCGTGCTTGGACTCCTCGCGGCCGCAGGGGTCGGAGAGCAGCGCCTCGGGCTCGAGCTGCCAGTTGGAGCCGGCGAACGCGACGACCAGACAGCACAAGAGCGCCGTGAGCCACGCCGACGGAAACAACTTGAGGAAACCGTTATCGCGCATCTTCGAATGCCTGGCACGCGCCCTGCCCGGCGCCCAAGCCCGAGTGATCATACACACGCCACCGCCGATTCGCAACCCACCCCGGGCGTCCGGGTGGACGCAGCGGGGTGACGCATGTTACAGAGTGCGCTGACCCGCAGCCAACCCGTGACAGCAAAAAAACGCGTCCGGAAGGGCGACATCCTCCTTCCCCTCCCACACGTCCACCAGGGCTACAACGCTGGCTGCGGGCTGGGGGCGATGTGCATGGTCTTCAACTACCACGGTCTGGACGTGAACGTGGCGGAGCTGGAGCGCCACCCGCTGGTGCTGCCGAGGATGCTGCGCAAGGACGGCATCGGCCCAGGCCGGCTCGGCCGCATCGCGCTCAGCCTCGGCTTCCCCGTGCAGATCGTCGATCCTTCCGCCCGAGATGTGGGCAAGTCCTTCGTGCGCGAGGGCGGGGATTGGGTGGCCGAGGCGCCAAAGAAGAGTCACATACTCCACTGGCTCTACCGGGGTGTACCCGTCGTCGCTTGCATCCCCGACAAGACGCTGGCCTTCGAAGGGTGCAAGCACCACGGGTCTCACTGGATCACCCTTCGCGGCGTCGAATCCGGCGAGCTGCTTCTTCGCGACCCCGCCCCCTGGCGCTCCGTCGAGCGCTGCAAACCCGGCTACTGGGACATCTGGAGCTGCACGATGCTCGCCATCCAGCCGCCCGGGTAAAGCCCCGGGATTTCGACGCGACGGGATTTCCGGGGGTTCCGCTTCACGGATTTTCCGATTTCGCGAATCCTCGGCCGGCCCGGCGGCTCTCAACCCATGAGGGGAAGGAGGTCCGGTGATGGCTGAGAATCGAAAACGGGTCCTGATCGTCGGCGGCGTAGCAGCGGGCGCGTCGTGCGCGGCGCGGTTGCGGCGGTTGGACGAAGCGGCGGAGATCGTCGTCTTCGAGCGCGGGCCGTACGTCTCGTTCGCCAACTGCGGACTGCCCTACCATGTCGGGAACGTCATCCCCGAGGAGAAATCCCTGCTGGTCGCCTCGGCGGAGCTCTTCCGCCAGCGCTTTCGGATCGACGTGCGGACGCGCCACGAGGTGACGGCCGTCGATCGCGCCGCACGCGAAATCTCCGTCACGAACCTCCAGACCGGAAGCGTCGCGCGCGAGCGTTACGACGCGCTGGTCCTGGCGCCGGGCGCAGCGCCCGTGCGGCCGCCGTTGCCCGGACTCGACCTCCCCGGCATCTTCACGTTGCGGACGATCCCCGACAGCCGGGCCATCCGGGAGTGGATCGACGGGCACGCCGTCCAGAGGGCCACGATCGTGGGCGCCGGCTTCATCGGCCTGGAGATGGCCGAGAACCTGGCCGCCCGCGGGATCCGGGTGTCGATGGTGGAGATGCTCTCCCAGGTGCTGCCGCCGCTCGACCCGGAGATGGCCGTCTACGTGGCCGAGCGGCTGCGCGAGCGCGGCGTGGAGCTCCATCTCGATGACGCCGTCGCATCGTTTGCGTCTTCTGACAATCACGGCCTGGTCGTCTCCACGCAAAGCGGCAAGCGGATCGAGACGGACATGGTGGTGCTCTCGATCGGCGTCCGGCCGGAGACGACCCTGGCGCGCAACGCGGACCTGCCGTTGGGCCCTCGCGGCGGCATCGCCGTGGACGATCGGATGCAGACCAGCGACCCCGCGATCTGGGCCGTGGGCGACGCCGTCGAGGTACGCGACGTCGTCTCGGGCCAGGATGCGCTGGTGCCACTGGCGGGTCCGGCAAACCGCCAGGGCCGCATCGCCGCCGCGTCCATCACGGGAAATCCGGGACACTTCCGCGGCGTCCAGGCCACGGCGGTCTGCGGCGCCTTCGGGCTGACTGCGGCGCTGACCGGTGCCAGCGAGAAGTCCTTGCGCCGCGCTGGCATCACAACCTACGAGAAGGTCTACCTCCACCCGAGCCAGCACGCGGGCTACTACCCGGGCGCCACCCCCATCCGCTTGAAGCTGCTCTTCGATCCGAAGGACGGACGGCTCCTGGGAGCCCAGGCCGTCGGCGACTCCGGCGTCGAGAAACGCATCGACGTGCTAGCGATGGCCCTCCAGATGGGCGCCACGGTCCACGATCTGGCCGAGGCGGAGCTCTGCTATGCCCCCCAGTACGGCTCGGCGAAGGACCCCGTCAACCTGGCAGGGATGGTCGCAGTCAATGCGCTCGAGGGGCTGGCCCCGCTGGCGCGCTGGGAGGACGTGCAGCCCGGCAACACTTTCCTGCTCGACGTCCGCGAGCCCGCCGAGTTCGCCGCCGGCGCCGTCGAAAGCGCGCACAACGTGCCGCTCGGCCAGCTGCGCGACCGGCTGAGCGAGCTGCCGCGAGATCGCGAGCTCTTGGTCTACTGCGGCGTAGGCCAGCGAGCCCACTCGGCCTGCCGGCTACTCGCCCAGAACGGCTTCGCCGTCCGCAACCTCTCTGGCGGTTTCCTCACCTGGCGCGCCTACCAGGCCGCCGCTCGCCTGGCACCTCCCGCCCCCTCGGGTCCAGGCAGAGCCTGAGGGAGCCCACCGCTCTAGTGGCCTGCGGGGGACCACGCCCGACCTGGCGGGCAATCCCTCGTCCGGCTTCGCGCTATGGCACCATGGGGCCATGCGCACTCCCGAGCCTCCCCCCCGAGACTTCAGGGCCGGCCAGGTCTTCCGGCTCGAACGTACAATCACCGAGGAGATGATCCGTAAAGCCGTCGAGCTGACCGGCGACCGCGGGCGCTGGCACGTCGATCCCGACTTCGCCCGGGCCAGCGGCTTCCAGGGATGCTTCGCGCCCGGGCTGCTGACCGCCTCGCTGCCGGCGGAGTTCGGCGGGCAGATCGACTACCTGGCCACCCGCATGGTCTTCGAGTTCGCGGCCCCGGTCTACGCGGGCGAACGGCTGGTGGCGGAGATCCGAGTGAAGTCGTTCGAGCCGGCGACCCGGCGGCTGACGGCCTCCTTTTCGGTGAAGAGCTCGACCGGGCAGGTGGTGCTCCGAGGTCAGACGGCGGGCTTTGCAAGCGGCCCGGCGCGCAAGGACCCGACGCCCGACCGCTCCGGCACCGACGCTTACCGCAAGGCCTGCGCCCACGATCGGGCCGGCGAAGAGGCCGAGGCCATTCCATGGTATGGGGAGGCGCTCAGGCTGGGGCTCGGCACGCGCGACAGGGCGGGGGCGCTGCTGGGCCTGGGCAGCTCGCTCCGCAACGTCGGACGGCACGACGAATCTGTACGGGTGCTGCAGGGTGCGGTCGAGGAGTTTCCCGACCAGCCGGCGCTTCGCGCCTTTCTGGCCCTTTCGCTGGAATCCGCGGGCCGTCCGAAGGAGGCGCTGCACGCCGCGCTCGGCGTGGTCCTAGAGCTGACGGAGCTGGACGGCTACGCCCCCGCACTCGAGGGCTACCGCCACGAACTGCTGTTGGATTCTGCCGGGTAGCCGATTCGCCCCGCTCAGCGAACGCCCGCGGGGCAGCGCGAGAGCGCCTCGGCGCAGTGCGAGGGCACGATGCGCAGGTCCGGACGCCTCAGCGCCAGCTCGTGGATCCGGCCCAGCGTCTCCCGTGTCGCCTGCCAGCTAGCGAAGATCGGGCGCACGAGCGGGTGGGGCATCCGCGGCTCCTGGTAGCCGCGACTGACCCAGCAGGCATCGGCCGTCAGGAAGAACTCGCCCTCATGGTCGGTCCTCACGAAGAGCCCGAGCTGACCCACGGTGTGGCCCGGCAGCTCGATGGCGACGACGCTGCCATCGCCCGCCAGGTCTACCCCCCGCTCGAACGGCCACATCTCCGCAGGAAGCGGCCCGCCGCGCGTCCAGTCGACGGGGGAAGAGCGTTCTGCGAAATCCTCGGGGAGCAACCCGGGCAGAAACCCGCCGAGCAGCCGGGAGAGACCGCGCCGCTGGCGGACGTCGTCCAGGGCGCTGGCGCTGTAGACATAGGTCGCAGCCGGAAAGTCGCGGACGCCCGCGACGTGATCGGAGTGGAAGTGTGAAAGGATCACGTGACGCACGGCGCCGGGCTCCACGCCGCGCGCCGCTAGCTGGCGGGCCGCACTCGCGGTCTCGTCGACGCTCACAGGGGTCGCCAGACCGTAGAGCCGGTCGGGGAATCGGGAGGTCAGCTCCAGAAATCTGGGACTGTAACCGGTATCGAAGAGCGTGGTCCCAAGCCGCGGATGCTCGATCCAGGCAAAGAGCGCTGGCAGCTCCACCCGGCGCCAGCGCCCGCCGTGCACCAGGACCCCCTCGACGTGCGTGCTCTTCCCGGCAGTCAGCAGCTTGAGTCTAGCGCCCACCCGAACCTCCCGCGCTCCCGCGCGAACTCGACGCTCAGTATAGGCTGCGCTCCGCTTGCCAGCAGGGATTGACAAAACCGTTCTCATCGTCACAATTTCAGGGAACCTCCATGCGCGCCCATTTGTTGATAGCGACCCTGACGGCGGTGGCCTTGCTCGCCGGCGCGGGCGACGCTGCAGCGCGCACCAGGGGCGCCTTCGAGCGCCACTTGCGGGAAGCCATCCGGCTCAACCAGTCCCGGCTTCCGCTCTACTCGGCTGCGTCGCAAGGGGCCTCGGAGGACGTTTCCCGGAAGCTGATCGCCTCGGAACGCCTGGCTCTTCCCGTCGCGATGGGCGTGGACCGCATCGCCCGCTGGTGGCAGGAGCGCGGGGTGCCGATCGTGGAGGAGGACTTCGTCGATCTGAAATTTGCGCCGGAGTTCGAGCCGGCAAGCGCCAACCCGCAGCCGCTTTCGAGCTACAAGAGGCAGGACGCCAGCGAAATGGCCGCGCGGCTGCGCAAGGCCCAGCGTGCAGGCGGCTTCGACGGCGTCTGCCGCGCGGCGCGGGTGGAGCTCGAGCGTCTCGAGGGAACGCGCAGCTACCACGCGATGGTCCGCCACGTCCTCGAAAGCACGCTTCGCAGCGCGCACCTTGCCCCCAAGCACGAGACGCTGGCCCGCTCGAAGGGACTGCCCTCGACGGCCTGGCTCTCCCGGCGACTGATCGGCTTGAACCTGCTTGCTCTCATCGGTGCAGCGGAGCTCGACGAGCGCGCGGCACCGCTCCACGCCCGCGGCATCCCCATCCTGCACCGCGACGTTCCGCCCATCGGAACGCACTCCGATTTCTACGACGGGGCGGCCGCCCGAAAACCGTAGTCGGGCGCTCGGAGGCCTGGACCTTGCCCAGGCGTGGCGTGGTAGTGTGATAGTGATGGGAGCCACGGCACCGAAGACGCCGGAGCGGTTTTCTCCGGCCTCGCCCACTAGCGCAAGGAGAGCTTGGTCGCGCGGCTTCACGCTGGTGGAGCTGATGATCGTCATAGCGGTCATCGGAGTGCTCGCAGCGGTGGCGGCCCCGCAGTACAAGAAGGCCCGCGAGGACTCGCAGCGACAGGCCTGCTTCGAGAACCAGCGCCGGATCGCCGGCGCCATCGAGCAGTACAACCTCGACCAGAACAAGTCCGAAACCTCGGTCAACCCGGATCTGGTGGCCAAACTGGTGTCGCTCAACTATCTGCGGACCGACCCGGTCTGCCCGACCGCCGGCAACAGCGCGGTCTACCAGGTCGTCGCACAGAGCGGGGATCGCTCGTCGGTCTCCTGCAACATTCACGGCGTGTCGAAGTCCGGGAAGTCCTGAAAGCGACCGGCGGGCCTTTGGCGCCAGTCACTTCACGCCGGGCAAAAACCGGGGCCGCGGCCGTCTTCGCGATTGCGCTGGCCGTGCGGCTGGCGGTGTTCGGAGCAGCCCAGCCGTGGCAGCCCGCGGTCGAGCGCGAAGTGGTGCTAGCAAGCGACGGCTTGGGATACCACGCGCTGGCACTGGCGCTGCTCGAGCGGGGCGAGTTCTCACTGGAGCGGGGGGGCCCACCCGAGGCACTCCGGACGCCCGGGTATCCTCTCGCGCTGGCAGCGGTCTACGGCATCGCGGGGCCCCGCCCTTGGGTCGCCATCGCGCTCCAGCTCGTGCTGCAGTGCGTCACGTGTTGCTGGCTCTACCGCACTGTGCTCCGGTCGGGGGGGATCGGCGGCGGCCTGATCGCCGGCGGCCTGCTGGCTCTTGACCCGGCCTTCGTCATCCACGGCTGCGGCCTCTGGAGCGAGACGCTCTTCGTCGCCTTGGTCGTCGGAGCGCTCGGGCTCCTGGCCGCGACTCCCGCGAGCCGCGCCCTGGCCCCGGCGGCGATTCTCGTCGGGTTAGCGACGCTGGTGCGGCCAGCCGGCCTCTTCGTGGCACCGGGACTTCTGGCCTTCGCGGCACTGCGATTTCGGGGGCGCCCAAAGAAGTTGCTGGCTGCGGGGTGCCTGGCGCTCGCCTGCTTCGCGGCCCCTCTCGTGCCCTGGATGGCCCGAAACCTGGCCGTTCACGGGCGGGCGGCGCTCTCGTCGGCCGGGCCGTTCAACCTGCTTTTCTTGACGGTGGCCCGCATGGAGCGGGGGCCCGGAGACCCTTCCGGCGAGCGCGCGCGGGATCGGCTGCGAGCCGAGTCTGCGCTCGGGGATACCGCCTCCCGGCCGTTCGAGCTCGCCGACCGATGGGCGCGGACGGCCTGGAGTCACGCCGCCTCTGAGCCGATCGCTTTCGCGCGCGCGCTGGCCGAGGGGAGTGCTGGGGGGCTGGCCAACCTGGGCACCACGGAGTGGTCACGCGCGTTGAGGCTGGCTCCCGGATCGCTAGAGGATGGGGCCGTCAGCGGGTGGCTGCGCCGTGCCCGCCGCTACGCCGAGCTGAAGGGACCGACGGCCCAGCTCCTGGCTGCCGGTGCAGCAGCGCATCTCGTACTGCTCTATCTCGGAGCCGGCGCCGCGCTGCGCCCGGCGCTGGCCGCGCGTGACCCTAGGCCCGCCTGGGCCGCACTCTGCCTGGGCGTCGGCTTCCTCGCCAGCCTCTGCATCGCAGGCAACGCTCGCTTGCGGCTACCCCTCGCCGCATGCCTGGCGCTTCTGGCCGGCATCAGACCACGTTGCCGAGGGAGGCTGTAGGGCAACCCGGGGAAGCAAGCCGATGGCTACAGCCGTCACAACCTCTCAGTGTGCCGTTCCTGCCCGTCAGGAGGCCGCGGAGTGGGCGACGGAGGACTTCTCCTTGTCGGGGAACACGCGGTCGATGTCCTGGCGCAGCGACTTCACGTCGAACCGGAAAAAGGAGCGCGAGCTATCGGTATCCATGACGACATCGCCGTTGAAGAGCAGGACCTTTTCGCCGTCGATCAGGAAACTGCAATCCGAGAGCGGACAGCCGACCCGCACGAGCAGGTCCTTGACCGACTCGATCACCTTGCGCAGCTTCTGGATGGAGACGTGCTGCTCGCGAAGGATCTTGGCGAGCTTCATCTGGACCAGCTCCTGGAAGGTGTAGTTGCGGTACTTGCCGAGCTGGATGGCCGTCGGCTTGATGAAGTCGGTCTTGTCCCAGTACTGGAGCTGCCGGTAGGAGATTCCGACGACATGGACGACGTCTTTGGGACTGAAGAGACTTTTCATTCGATCACCTCCTTGGCGGCGTGGGCTATGTCATGCCTCTCGGACTCTCTTCCGGGCGCTCTGCGTCTGGTTTCTCACTTGAGATTCCGACAAAAAGCGCCGAATTCGGCCAGGCGTGTCGTCCATGAAAGTACCACGTCTCCAGCGAAACAACCACATTTTTGGACGAGTTCATTGAAATTATGTCCAACTCCATGATCGGGTCGTGCCAACTGGGCAACCGGGGGCACGGCGTCATGAGAAGACAGGCTGGAGCCCTCAGCCGACCTCCCACTGCGTCTGCCGGATTCCCCCTTCCCCGAGGGTGTGCTAGAGTCGCCTCGCGTCGAGGAGGCCGCCCCAGCCATGGCACAGGTCGTTCTGAAGGATGTCACCAAGCGTTATCCGGGCAACCCGGAAGACACCGTCAAGCCGACGTCGCTGACGATTCACGACAAGGAGTTCCTGATCCTCGTCGGTCCGTCCGGATGCGGCAAGTCCACGACGCTGCGAATGATCGCTGGCCTCGAAGACGTCACGAGCGGCCAGATCCTGATCGGCGACCGGGTTGTCAACGACCTGCCGCCGAAGGATCGCGACATCGCGATGGTCTTCCAGAACTACGCCCTGTACCCCCACATGAATGTGTACGACAACCTGTCGTTCGGGCTGAAGCTGCGGGGCGTGTCGAAGGACGAGATTCGCAAGAAGGTCAATGAGGTGGCCGACGTGCTCGGCCTGGAGCAGCTCCTGGAGCGCAAGCCCAAGGCACTTTCGGGCGGTCAGCGCCAGCGCGTTGCGCTGGGCCGCGCCATCGTCCGGCATCCGCAAGTCTTCCTGATGGACGAGCCGCTCTCCAACCTGGACGCCAAGCTGCGCGTGCAGATGCGCGCCGAGCTCAACAAACTCCACAAGCGCCTCCAGACGACGGTCATCTACGTGACGCACGACCAGACCGAGGCGATGACGATGGGCAGCCGCATTGTGGTCTTCAACGGCGGTTACGTCCAGCAGGTCGACGCCCCCCAGACCATCTACGACAGCCCGGCCAACAAGTTCGTCGCCGGCTTCATCGGCTCCCCTTCGATGAACTTTGTGGGCTGTCGGCTCGAGCGCGGCCACCTCGTCGCCAACGGCGTGAAAGTCGGACTTCCTCAGGACAAGCTCAAGGGCCTCATGAGTTTCGAAGGCAGCGACGTGGACCTCGGCATTCGCCCGGAGGACGTTCTCCCGCCCGAGGCGCCCGCCGCCGCGGCCGTCCAGAACGCCGCCGTCGACACCACCGTCGAGGTGATCGAGCCGATGGGCGCCGAGAACTATCTCCACCTGCGAGTTGGCGACGGTACCCTCATCGCCCGCATGCCTCCCAGCGTGAAGGCCAGCTACGGCCAGACCCTGCGCATCGTGCTGAACACCCAGAAGATGCACGTCTTCGCCAGGGACGGCAAGACTCTGTTTTAGGCGACAGGCCTCAGGGATCAGGCCTCAGGGATCAGGCCTCAGGAGTCAGGCTTCAGGGATCAGGCTTGAGGCGGCAGGCATGTCGTTGCGAACCAAAAGCCCTCAATAGAGTTTCTGTCTCCTCTTACGCCGAGCCTACCCACATTCCCCTGAAGCCTGACTCCTGAAGCCTGACTCCTGAGGTCTGAAGCCTGACTCCTGAGGTCTGAAGCCTGACGCCTGCCTTTCACCTGATTTCAGATCCATTTCAGGGCGCGGCGCGGTAGCGTGCGGCGCATGGAGTTCACGAGCAGGAGAGGAATCGCGCAACTGGCGGCGCTGGGGCTGGCAGCGGCGGCGGCGGTGGCGGTGGCTGCGGCCAGCGTCGGCGCTCGTGGCTTCGCGACGCGAGTGCTGGCCCGGGTGACCGGGTGGCACCTGGCGCGCGGCCTTGCGGTCGAGATGGCGCGCGCCAGGAAGAACGACCACGTGATGCTCAACATCGAGAGCGTCGCCGAGCTCTACTTCGTCGGGCGCCTGATCGAGCGCTACCCCGCCAGCGCCCGCAAGCTCGCACCCTACTCCGTGCGCGTGGTGCTCGAAGCCGGGACGGTCGATGCCCGCGTCGGCTGGAAGGAAGGTTCGCTCCAACGCACCGAACGCGAATCAGCAAGGCGGGTAGAGAGATGATCGCTCCACGCCTCCGCTCCGGCTACCAGCTGGGCGAGCTGCTGATCGCCCTGGCGCTCTTCACGCTGGTGGCGGGCCTCGTGCTCACCGCGCTCGTCACCGGTCATCGGGCACTGGCCGACGGCCGCCGGGCGCTCACGCTCTGCCTTGCCGCGGCGGCCCTGGACCGGGAGATCCGCTCGGCATCGACCGTCCTGGAGCCGGCCGTCTCCCGCAGCTCCGAACGTCTGATCCTGCAAACCTCCGGCCACCGGACGTCATACGGAGTCGAAGGCCAGGACCTCGTCGCCACTTCGGCAGGGGTCCGCCGCGTGCTGGCTCGAGGCGTGGACGCAGTCGTCTTCCTGTATCGAGGCGGACACGGCGGCATCATCCGCTACTTTATCGACTGCGAAAACGCTCCGCTGCTGTCTGCGTCTCCGCTGGGAGGCCCGCCATGATCCGGACTCGAACAGGCGGCAAGCGAGGCGTGCTTGCCTGTGCCGCGCTCCTGCTCGCCGCGCTGGCTTCGACCTTTCCGATCTTGCCCGCGTTGTCGACCTCGGAAGCAGCCCTGGCGACCCTCGAGCGGTCCCGCGCGCGCCATCGCGCTCTGGAAGCCGAATCCCGATCGATTGGCGCTCTCGCTCGAGTGACTTATAATGAAGGGCAGTGACCGAGTACCTGTTCGTCAGAACCATCGGAACCCTCGTCTTCCTGGGCGGCGTTCAGCTCGCCTTCCACCGGACGCCTCGGAATGTCTGGAGCGGTCTTCGATTGCCGTGGACCCTGGCCGACCAGGAAGTCTGGGAGCGCTCCAACCGCGTCGCAGGTTACCTGATGGCCGTCTACTCGACCCTCTACTTCCTGCCGCTCGCCCCGAGCACCGTGATCCTGGCCGCGCTCCCGGCCGCCGCGGTCTTCGGCAGCCTCGCCGCCCTCTACGCGCGCCACTGCTATCGCACCAAGCACGGCACACTCAGGACTCAGTTCATCTCTTTCGGCCATTACGAGCCGATCGAGAAACCCTGAAGCGCCATGGTCGAGGCCGCCAGTCCCCGAGAGGGAGGCCTCCCCGCCGGGGAGAGCCCGGACCGCGACGAGAGCAAGGAGTACCGTAAGGCACTCACGCTCATCAAGGCCGGCCAGTGGGAGAAGGCCCGCGAGGTTCTCGAGGAATACATCCAGAAGAACCCGGAGTCGATCAAGGCGCAGAACAAGTACGCCTTCGTCCTCCTCGAGATGGGCAAGGCCCGCGGCGCCAAGCAGATCCTGCAGACCATCATCGCCAAGGGCCAGCGCGACTTCTACACCCACTTCCTCCTGGGAAGGGCCTTCCATCGCGAGGGCAGCCTGCAGGTCGCCATCCAGCAATACACCAACGCGCTCGCCCTGAAGGCCGACGACGTCTACACCATCAACGGCCTCGCCATGGCTCTGCGCGAAACCGGCGAGGGCGCCAAGGCCGTCGCCCTCCTGGCCCGCGCGCTGTCCATCAGCCGCGAAGACCCGACCACCTTCATCCAGCTGGCCGATCTCTACCTGGAGCTCGGCGACTTCGAATCCGCGGGCCGCTGGATCGAGCAGGGGCTCCAGGAACACCCCGGGGAACTGAAGCTGCGTTGCTTGCGCGCCTTCCGGCTCTTGAAGACCGGAGACCACCCCAAGGCCCGCACCGCTTACGAGCAGATCGCGCGCGACCTGCCGACCAGCGCCGAGGGCAAGATCGGCATCGCCCGCACCTACGAGGAGCAAGGCAAGTTCCCCGAGGCCCTTCGCGAGCTCTCGCACGCGGCCGCGGCCGAACCGAAAAACACTCAGGTCTACCGCGACCAGGCCCGCGTGCTGATCCTGTCGGGCGATCCCGACGGCGCCGTCGCCGCCATGCAGAGGGCCAACGACCTCGACCCCAAGGACGTCCGCATCCTGGCCGAGCTCGCCGACGCCCTCATCGCCCGACGGCTGAGGCTGAAGGCCTACATGGTCCTGAAGCGGGCCGTCGCCATGCGCAACGACTACCACTACTCCCACCACCTGGTCGGCCGCCTGTTCCTCGACGAGGAGCTCTGGAGCCAGGCCGCCGACGAGCTCGCGATGGCCCACCGCCTGCAACCCGACTACGCCCCGACCCGCGCGCTCTTGGCCGAGGCCTTGCTCCGACTCGGCTCCGTCGAGGCGGCCGCCGCGCACGTCGAAGCCGTCCTGGCCAGCGATAAGGAAGACCGCCAGGCCCGCTTCGTCAAGGCGCTGCTCGACCGTGGGCGGGGCGAGCTCAAGATGGCCGAAAAGACGCTCACCGCCCTGGCCACCGGCGCCGACCGTGTCGCCCAGCTCGCGCGCGCGGCCTGCTCAGCGAAGTGACCCCGAGGCCGCTCACCGCCCGGCCGCCGCCTTCGCCCAGGCTCGACGCCACCCACTTGCGGCGCGCGCTTCTCGCCTGGTACGACGCCGAGCGGCGCGACCTGCCGTGGCGGCGCACCCGCGACCCCTACGCGATCTGGCTCTCTGAAGTCATGCTGCAGCAGACCCAGGTCGCGACCGTCATCCCCTACTGGCACGCCTTCCTGGAGCGCTTCCCGACACTCTCGGCCCTGGCCGCGGCCTCCGACGACGACGTGCTGGCGCGCTGGTCCGGCCTGGGCTACTACAGCCGCGCCCGCAACATGCTTCGCGCCGCGCGCGCCATGGTCGAGCGCCACGACGCGCAGCTCCCCGCGAGCTTCGAGGCCCTCTCGGACCTGCCCGGGGTCGGCCCCTACACCGCGGCCGCCGTCGCCAGCATCGCCTTCGGCCTTCCCCACGCCGTGCTCGACGGCAACGTCGCGCGCGTGCTCTGCCGCCTCGAGGCGCTGCCCGGAGACGACCGGACGCCCGCCAACCGCGTCCTGCTGGCACGCGAAGCCCAGCGGCTGCTCGACCCCGGCCGGCCCTCCGACTTCAACCAGGCGATGATGGAGCTGGGCGCCCTCGTCTGCACGCCCCGGAACCCGGGCTGCAGCAGCTGCCCCGTAGCAACTCACTGCCAGGCCTTCCACGCAGGCGACGCCGAGCGGTACCCGGAGCGCGCCTCCCGCCCGAAGTCGGTCGCTGTCGACTGGACAGCCGTGCTGGTCGAGCTCGGCGGCCGCCTTCTGCTGGTGCGAAGCGCATCCCCCGGCCTCTTCACCGGGATGTGGGAGCTGCCGTGGCTGGACCGGCCGCCCCAGGAGCTAGCTTCGGGGCTGTCGCTCAAGTACGGCATCCAGGTCACGCATCCGGAGCCTTTCGGCCGCGTGCGCCACACCGTTACATACCGCCGCATCACGTTACACTGCCTCTCCGCCCGTCTGGAGCCGACCGCCGTCCGTGAGACCGGGGCCGATCGACGCTGGGCCCCCCCCGACGAGCTGGCCGAAATCGGGCTCAGTTCCATCGCAGCCAAGGTGCTCGCGGCCTGGCACAAGCACACAGCTTTAGCACGATAGCCCTGGGAAGCCGGCCCCGAGCGAGTAAGATGGCAGGGAGATTGCCCCTCCCAGGTCGGACGTCCCCCGGACGTAACACGGCATTACAAGGAGACGAGCTTTCATGATCATCCCGTGGCTGGCCATCCTGCCCTTCGCGCTCCTGTTCCTGGCGGCCGTCGTGCTGCTGGCCTTCAAGAAGTTCTATGTCACGGTCGGCCCCGACGAGTTCGTCGTCCACTACCGCAGCGGCAAGGTCAAGCACATCGGCCGCGGCCTCTCCTTCTTCTGCCTGCCCTACGACACCTTCCTGAAGGTGCCGGGCACACTGCGCGACATCAACTTCGTCGCCGACCAGATCACCAAGGAGAAGCAGGGCGTGCGCGTGCAGGGCTTTCTCGCCTACCGCATCGCCGACTTCGAGCGCGCCTACCAGAACCTCGATCTGCGCAGCGGCGTCATCCGCACGCTCCCCAAGATCGAGGACAACATCAAGAACAAAGACTACGAGACCAAGAACCGCGAGGCGGTCGTCCGCCTCGATCCCAACGACCCGCTGGCCAAGACCGACGAGATCCTCCGGCGGCTGGCCGAGTCCGTCGTGCGCCACGAGGTCTCCAACAAGACCTTGAACGAGATGATCACCGAGCGCGAGGCGGTCGTCCAGTCGATGCGCGAGCAGGTGATGAACACGGTCCAGGAGTGGGGCCTCTCCGTCGACACCATCGAGTTCGCCGAAGTCTGGATTCGCAGCCGCGAGCTCTTCGAGCACCTGCAGGCCGACTACCGCAACCAGGTCCGGCTCTCCGCCCAGAACTCCACCGCCGAGACCAACAAGGAAATCGCGGCCAAGCAGATGGAGAGCGACAAGGCGGTCGCGATGATGACCGCCGGCGCCGAGCGCGAGAAGCGCATCATCGCCACGCAGGAAGAGCAGCGCGCCTCCGAGGCCGAGCTCGGCACCCGCCGAACGATCAAGCAGAAGGAAGCCGAGGTCGCCCAGCACCTGCAGCTCCTCGAGAAGGAGAACAAGCACCAGGCCCAGCTGGCGGAGCTCTCCAACCTCCAGCTCGTCAAGCAGCGCGAGGCCGAGGCCAAGCAGGCGCTCGAGCTCCTCGAGAAGGAGAACCGCCACAAGGCCCAGCTCAGGGAGCAGGCGCTGGCGCACGAACGAGAGCTTCAGGTGGCCCAGAACGCCATCGAGAAGCAGTCACGCCAGCACGACGTGCTCGTCGACAAGCTGACCAAGGAGGAGGCGCTGCGCCTGCAGGAGGCCAAGACCGCCGAGGCGCTGGCCATGATGGCCGAGAAAGCGCGCATCGAACAGGCTGAGCTGGACCGTCAGCGCGAGGCCGTGAAGCTCCAGGCGCTGCTCGACGAAAAGGAGAACGAATCGCGCCAGCAGGAGATCGCCCTGGCCGCCGAGATCAAGCGGATGAAGGAGCTGGCCGACGCGCAGCTCGAGAAGGCGCGCCTGGAAGCCCAGGCCATCCTCGAAGTCGGCAAGGCCGAGGCCGAGGTCCTGCGGATGAAGGTCGAAGCGCAGAACACCGTGAGCGCCGCCCAGCTGCAAGAGCAGCTCATCGCCAAGCTGCCCGAGATCGCCCACGCCATGAAGATACAGGACATCCACTGGGTCAACATGGCCGGCAACGGCGACAGCCCCATGAGCCTGATCCCCAAGAACATCATGGAGCTGCTCACCGTCTTCCGCGGCTTCGGCGTGGACCTCCAGGGCCTCCTGAAGCGAGGGGGCGAGGAGGCATCCAAGGACGGAAGGAGCGAGAATCGAGAATCGAGAATCGAGTAGTTCTAGGCGAGCATCCCGGCGACATCTCAACAGTCCCAGTCGGACCGGCGCCGCCGATTCAGCCCGCACCCTACCACGAAGGCCAGCGCCGCCCCTCCGGATTCTCGATTCTCGATTCTCAATTCTCGATTCTCCAAGTGTGCGGACTGAATACGATTCCCCCGCCCTCGGGGCGGCCGCTGCGGACACGCAGAACGTAGGCGCGGTCGTGCAGGTCGAACGGGCGCCGGGCCAGATAGCTCGGGTACTCGTCGGGCCAGGCGCCGACGCTCAGGAAGTAATCGCCGTCCAGGAGATTGAGCTGCGTGTACTCCAGCGTGACCGCGCCCTCGCCCTCGACACGCCCCAGGGCAAGTTCTCCGCGGGCGGTGTTGGTTCCGGCCAGCCATAAGCCGTCGTTGCGGAAGATCTGGACCCTGAAGATCGGCTCCTCGACGGGCTCCTCGGCCCGAAACCGAATGCGGACGCGGACCGGCCCGCCCGAGGCGAACTCCTCGGCGGGCCGCCCGGCGCCGTCGAGCAGATCGACGCCGGCGATGCGGAGCTTGCCCAGCGTCTCCTGCGGGACGGACGTGCCCTGCAGCAGCCGATCGCCCTCGGTGATGCGGCGCGCCTGGCGCTCGGCGCTCTCGAGATAACGCTGGATGACCTCGCCCGTCGGCCCGGCCAGCGCCGGCCGCCCGCGCTCCAGCAGGAGCAGCTTCGTGCAGACCGCGGTGAGGTCGCCCAGGCTGTGCGAGGCCAGGACGATAGATTTGCCCTCCGATAGGAGCTCCCGGATTCGCCGGAGCGATTGACGCTGAAAGACCTCGTCGCCGACCAGGAGCACCTCGTCGATGAGCAGGAGGTCGAACGGGACGTGGACCGCCAGCGCGAACCCCAGGCGCATGACCATCCCGGAGGAGTAGGTTCGCACCGGATCGTCCATCGCCTCGCCCAGCCCCGAGAACTCGACGATCCGCGGACGAAGCCGCTCCAGCGCGTCGCTGCCTAGCCCCAGGAGCATCGCTGCGAGGTCCAGGTTCTGGTGACCGGAGAGGTCGAGGTTGAAGCCCGCCGCCAGATCGAGCAGCGTCGACACGCGGCCGGCGACCTCGCAGCTGCCGGACGTGGGGCGGGTCACGCCGCTCAGGATGCGCAGGAGCGTGGACTTGCCGGAGCCGTTCAGTCCGAGAAGCCCCAACGCCTCGCCCCTCCCGAGCTCGAAGGAGATCCCCTCGAGCGCCGTGTGCTCCCGGTGGTAGCGCGCCCCCCGGCCGGCTACCAGCTCCCGGACACGCGCCAGGGGCGACGCGTAGAAGCGGTAGACCTTCCGCAGGTCCTGCACCCGCACGAGCGGGCGGGCGGGCTCAGAGGAGGTCGGCGAAGTCTCCACGCGTCTCCTGGAACACCCACGCGCCGGCCGCCAGCGCGGCCAGCGAAGCCGCCGCGGACCAGGCGAGGGCGCCGGCCCCGGGCGCCGGCGAACCGAGCAGCGCCCAGCGCGCGGCTTGCACGAAGCCGTCCATCGGATTGAGCGCCAGCGCCCAGCCCAGGCCCGCCGGCAGCGCCTCGGCCGGGTAGCAGACCGGGGTCGCGAAGAACCAGAACGGGAGCGCCGCCGAGACCGCGTGGGCAACGTCGCGGCCGTACAGGTTCAGCGCGCTGACCGCCAGGCTCAGCCCGTAGACCATCGCCACCAGAAGCACCGCAAGCGGCGCCAGCGCCAGGAGCTTCAGCGGCGCCAGTCGCCCCGACGCGCCCAGCGCCATCCCGAAGAGCATCCCAGCGACCACGGCATCCGTCAAGGCCGAGAGCACCACCGCCGCCGGCACCACAGACGGCGGAATCGCGAAGCGCCTCAGCGTCGCGCCGTGCGCCAGCAGGCACCCGGGCGCGTTCTGTGCGGCGCCCGCCACGACCAACCACGGAATCATGCCGGCGAAGACGAAGAAGCCGAAGCCGCCGGCGACGGCGCCCGCGCCGACCACCTTGGACGGCAAGAGCGCCGAGAAGAGCAGCACGTATACGCCAATCAGCCCCATCGGTGCGAAGACGGCCCAAAGCAGCCCGGCCGCGGAATTGGCGTAACGTCCCAGCACGTCGCCCTTCCAGAGGCTCCCCACCAGGGCGCGCCGCTGCCAGACCTCGGCCAAGAGCGCCTTCACTTCGCGGGCGACTCCAGCTTCTTGCGGAGCTCGCGCTCCTCGGCCTGGCGGCTGGTGATGACGGCGTAAGCCGCCTCGATCTTCTGGTCGGCCTCGCGGCGGGCCTTCTCGTCACCGCGGCGCTGGGCAGCGAACTTGTCCTGGCGGAAGCCCGCAATCTGCCGCAGCAGATCGAGCCGCTGCTCCAGGATCTCGACCCGCTTCTCCAGAAGAGAGACCCGCTCCCGCTGGCCGGCCTTGCGCGCGCGCTCGAGTGCGGCGTGCGCCAGCCCCACCGCCTTGGCCATCGCGGAAGAGCGGACGCGGTCCTCCTGCGCCATCTTCTCGCGGTAGCTCTCGACCTGGCTCGTGCTCACAGCCGTCGGTGCCGACGAACCGGCGGGCGCGGCCTGGGCGATGGAGCCGAGGAGGTGCGAGAGCGCAAACACGAGCAGAGGTAGGGCGATCCGGGTCACGAGGGCCTCCAATCCCAAGCTGGCAGCGGAGAACGCCGCGCAGGTCCATGCTATGCTTACACGCCGGGATCTCCCCGCGCAACCGATGACAGACCGCCGAGCGAACCTGGAGCTGCACGAGCGCGAGATGGCCGGGGGCGCCGTCCGGCTCGCTTCAGCGCCGCTCACGCTGCAGATCGAGCCCACCAGCGTCTGCAATCTCGAGTGCGGCATCTGCGGGCGGCAGTACTGGGACTCGCTCAGGAACCCGCCGGGCGAGATGCCCGCCTGGGTGCTCGCGCGGATCGAGCCGGTGCTGCCGTCGCTCGTGGAGCTGGTCATCGGCGGCTACGCCGAAGCGACCCTGGCCAGGAATCTCTGGACCGTCCTGGAGGCCGCGCGCAAGTGCGACTGCCCGACGCGTCTGATCACCAACGGCACGCGCCTGGACGAGCGCATGTGCGCGCGATTGATCGAAGCGGGGCTGGTGCACCTGGTGGTCTCGATCGACGGCGCGCAGGAGCCAACGCTTCGAAAGAGCCGAGGAATCGGCCTCGAAGAGACGCTTTCGGGGTTCGACCGGATGTCCGCAGCGGCGAGGGCCGCGGGCGTGGCGCCGCCCAAGTTCCACATCAGCTTCACGGCCACACGCTCCAACGTCGGCGAGCTGGCCGAGCTGGTCGACCTGGCGGCCGACCGCGGAGTCGCCGAGATCAGCGCCGGCCACCTGAAGATCTACGCCCGCCAGCTCGATTCCGAGTCGCTCTTTCACGACATCGACGGGTCGCGAGCGGCGCTCGGGCGCGCCCGGGAGCGCGCCGAGGCGCGCGGAGTGGCGCTCAGGCTGCCGGGCTTCGAGCGGCGTGGGGCCGACTGCCTGATGCCGTTCCAGATGCTGTTCGTGAAATGGAACGGCAAAGTGCTGGGCTGCTGCAGCGCGGTCTTCGAGAACGACAAGTACAGCTTCCCGGTCGGAGACCTGGCGGACCGGAGCCTGCTGGAGATCTGGAACGACGCGAAGATCCTCTCGTACCGGCGGGCGTTGAGAGGCCAGGGCGCGTACCCGGCGCAGTGCGAGAACTGCGCCTTCCGCTTCGACACCTATGACGCGCACTTGCGGCTGCTCTAGGATGCGGCTGTGAGCCGGACGGCCGAGAGATCGCGGGTGTTCGTCGTCGGGATCGACGGCGGAACGCTCGACCTCATCGAACCCTGGGCAGCGGAAGGCAAGCTGCCGAACCTGCGGCGGATGATGGAGGAGGGCGTCACGGGCCGACTGGAGTCGACGATTCATCCTTTGACTCCACAGGCATGGGCTTCCTTCCTGACCGGCCAGAACCCGGGCAAGCACGGGATCTACGACTTCGGGGAGCGCGTCGAGGGGAAGTACGAGCTGACTCTGGCGACCAGCCTCTCGCGACGCGGCACCGCCATCTGGGACCACCTGCGCGCCGCAGGCCGCACGTGTGGGATCGTCAACGTGCCGCTCACGTTTCCGCCCGCGCCGGTCCCCGGCTTCATGGTGGCCGGCATGCACACGGCGGACACCCGACGCGCCTTCGAGCCGGCATCGCTCTACGACGACGTGAAGCGGCGGTTCCCGGACTACCAGATCGACGTGATGTCCTACTGGTACGACTCCTACGATCCGTTCCTGGAGGAGCTGGAGCGGATGCACCGCACGCGGGAGGCGCTGGTCCTGGACCTCTACCGCCGCCACGAACCCGACCTGATGGTGGCCGTCTTCGTGTCGAGCGACCGTGTCTGCCACGCCCTCTGGAAGCAGAGCGACCTGCCGGGCACGGAGGGCACGCGGCGCGGGTGGAAGTACGCGGGCGAGATCGAGCGGGTCTACCGGCAGATCGACCGGACGCTGGGCCAGGTGCTCGACGCCGCGGGGGACTCGCCCGTCATCGCGATGTCCGACCACGGCTTCGGCGCGCTGGAGAAAGACGTTTACCTGAACAAGTTCCTCCACGATGCGGGGCTCCTGCGCTTCAGGGCGCGCCGCACGGTGTTCGACCGGCTGCTCGGGCGGTCCAGCCGTGAGCCTCTTCCCTCCGAAAGGTCTTTCGCCTCCGTCGACTGGGAGCGGACGCGCGCCTACTCCCACGGTCTCTTCGGAAACGTCTATCTGAACCTGAAGGGTCGCGAGCCCCAAGGCACGGTCGAGCCGGGTGCCCGGGCCGAGAATCTGAAGGACGAGATCACGACCGGGCTGCTGAACCTGCTCGATCCCGAGGACGGTTTGCCGATCGTGGACCGGGTCTACCGGCGCGAGGAGCTCTACTGGGGCGAGTGCGTCCAGAGAGCCCCGGACCTGCTCGTGCGGATGCGCGACTACGCCTACATCACGCGCGGGGCGGCCGAATTCTCCTGGACCGACTCCATCGTCAGTGCGCCGCTCTTGAATCACTCCGGCAACCACCGGGTGGACGGCATCTTCATCGCCCGCGGCGGTCCCTTCCGGCGGGGCGCCCGCCTGGAGCACGCCCACATCATGGACGTGGCGCCGACGGCGTTGCACCTGATGGGGATCGAGATCCCGGGCGAGATCGACGGCGTCGTGCTCGAGCCCGCGCTCGACGCCGGCTGGCTCGGCGAGCACCCCATCCGCCGCCGCCCCGCCGCGCCCGGCTCGGCCGCTTCCGGCCCCCGCCCTACCCCCGCCACCACCGCCGAGCTCACCGAGCTCCGCAAGCACCTGCGCGGCCTGGGTTACTTCCGCGAGCACGCTGGAGCGCGGCCGACACACGCGTGCCACCGCCTCCCCCCTC
>JACPRK010000050.1 GCA_016190005.1 Candidatus Wallbacteria bacterium
GCTCGTAGGGGACGTGCTCGACGCCGTGCGGGAGGCCGGCCCGGCAGCGCGGGAGATGACGTTGACACAGATTGCCCGGCTCTTGCCAGGCCGCGTCAATGAGAGGGCCGTGGGCACCAGCCTGCAGCTGCTGGAGGAAGCGGGACACCTGCGGCGCCTGTGGCGCGACGAACATCGCGCTCACGTGAAGCTCCTGCTGCCAGCCGCCGAGTCGCGCCGGCAGATCGACGCCCGCAAGAAGACCGCGCGCGCCACGCTGGACGGGTTGCTGGCGATGGGGTTAGCGAACTCAGCGACTGGCTTGGCGCTGGAGCTGGGTAGCTGCGCCGGCTCGCTCGGAATGCCCGAGGAGTCGCTGCGCAGCGCGCTCGGGACGCTGGACGAGGCCGGGGTCGTCGAGTACCGGCCGCCTTTCCGCGGGCGCGGCGTGGAGCTGGTAGACGAACCCGCCGGCACGCCAATCCGCGTCGACTTTGCCGAGCTGGCCCGCCGCGCCCGGCGCGAGGAGAGCAAGCTCCAGAAGATGATCACCTACTCCACGGCGCGTCGGTGCCGAGGCCGGTTCATCCTCGACCACTTCGGCGATCACTCGATGAGCGGCACGTGCGGAGTCTGCGACGTCTGCGCCGGCCAGGCTGGCCCGGTAGGAGCGGTGGCGGAACGCGATCCCGCGAAGGCGCTTCGTCGCCGGGCACAGGAGGAGCGGAACCCCAGGGGGTCCTCCTTCGACAAGCTCAGGATGAGCGGGGGCGCGGAGGGGCGGCCCGGGATGAGCGGGGGCCGGCCGGGGGCGCGCTTCTCGATAGTGCCGCAGACGCTGTCGCCGGCCGATGTGGCGCTCGAGTCGGAGCTGCGATCGCTGCGGATGACACTGGCGCGGGAGTCGCGCGTCCCACCCTACATCGTGTTCAACGACCGGTCGCTGGCGGAGCTGGTGCGGCTCAGACCGGGCACGCCCGCGGAGCTGGAAGCTGTCTTCGGCTTCGGCCCGACGAAGGCCGTCCGCTACGGCGCGGCCATCCTGAAACTGCTCGCCGCGAGCCCGCGCTGACAGCCCCCTCGCCAGGCTCCATGCGGCCCCCCTTCGTCCGCCGCCCCACAGGTTCTCGGGCGGCTCGCCCGCGGCCGGCCGGCTCGCTGCCGGCGTGGGCCCTCTTCCTGCGCGGCATGTCCAGCCTGGGGAGCCGCTGCGAGCTCCTTCTGACCGGCGTCCGTGTTCTGGATGCCTGGCTGGGTCGAGGCGTGACGGCCGGCGAGTCCCACCTCGCCGAAAGCGCCTCTGCCGAGTTGCAACACCCTCGAGACTCCGGCCCCCACCGCTCCGACTCCGAAGCGAAGTCAGAAGGCATGCTGGAGCTGCGCTGGACCGGCCCTGACGATGAGCGGTTGCTGGCGCGGGCGCTCCGCGAGATCTGCGAACGCCCCGCAGCTTTCGGGTCGCCCGGGTTCGACCCGGCCTCGCTGCGCCGGGACGCCGGGAGTGGCCAGTGGCTCGTCGACGTTGGCGGCTCGACCCTCGCGCTGGTGATTCGCGGGGCCGATCCCGTCTCCCCGGAGTCGGTCGATCTCACGCTGGCGCAGCTGCCGGACACGCGTGTGCGGGCAGTCTCGCGCGAGACTCTGGCGGCTGAAGCGCTAGCCTGCGCGCTGGAGGAGCATGCTCCCGAAGAGGCCGGCCCGCATCTGGCCTGCGCATCCCGGCTAGCGCGCGCACTGCCCCTGGACGGTGCCAGCCTGGGCCACGCGCTCGAGATCGCCTTCCGCAGGGAGCCGCTCCCCTCCCCTGCCGCTCTCGCGGCGCTGGTCGAAAGTTCCGCGCCTCGGGCGGACACGGCGCTGCTCCTGGATCTCTTCCGGCTCCCGCTGACCCGCCTCGACGCCGGGCTACCCCTGGCAATGACGTGGCCGGCAGGCGGCCCGTGGCGATTCACTGGCCACTGGCGCTTCGGTTGAGCGCACAAGTCACTCGAAGCCGGCTTCGTGGTATACCCGATTCGGACCAACAAGAACGATAGGCAGCGGGAGAGGAAGGCGTGGTCGCTGATGCGAATCGTGATCGCCGACGATGACGAAGAGGCGAGAGCCATGCTGAAGGCGCACCTGGAGCAATGGCAGCACCAGGTCGTGTCCTGCGGCGACGGCGCGCAGGCGTGGGAGGCGTTGTCTGGACCCGGCGGGCCGAGCCTGGCCATCCTGGACTGGACGATGCCGCTCCTGGAAGGGCCGGAGGTCGTTCGACGGGCGAGGGCAGCGAAGCTCGTGCCGGAGCCCTACTTGATGCTGTTGACCGGCCGGACGTCGAAGCAGGAAGTGGTGGAGGCGCTGGAGGCCGGCGCCGACGACTACGTGACCAAGCCATTCACGGCCGTGGAGCTGCGCGCGCGCGTGAACGTCGGCATTCGCATGCTGGGCTTGCAGCAGACCTTGGCGGCGCGCGTGCACGAGCTGGAAGCCGCGCTGGCTCACAACCTGGAGCTGCAAGCCATCCTCCCGATCTGCAGTTACTGCAAGAAAGTCCGCAACGACCGCAACTATTGGGAGCAGGTGGAGAACTACCTCCTGAAACACTCGGGGCTGCGCTTCAGCCACGGCGTCTGTCCGGAGTGCTTCAAGCTGTACGCCGAACCCGGCCTTCCCTAGCCGCGCCCCGACTTCTGCACGAAGCGGTCGGTCAGCACGTAGAACGCCGGCACGACCAGCAGGCTGAGCAGCGTCGACACCAGCAGCCCACCGATGACGCCGACGGCCATCGGCGCGCGAGTCTCGGCACCAGGCCCCAACCCCAGGGCGGGCGGTAGGGCGGCCATCAGCGTGGCGATGGAGGTCATCAGGATCGGCCGCAAGCGCGTCGGACCGGCCCGCATCATCGCCGCGGCGGCGCTGTCGACCACCGCACCGCTCTCGCGCAGCTGCGTGGCTAAGTCGACCAGGATGATGGAGTTCTTCTTCACGATCCCCATCAACAGAAGCAGCCCGATCATGCTGAACATGTTGAGGCTCTTGCCGGCCAGCCAGAGCGCGCCCGCCGCGCCGGCCACCGACAGCGGCAGAATGGTCAGCACCGTCACGGGGTGCAGGAACGAGTTGAACTGCGACGCCAGCACCATGTAGGCGACGACGATGCCGACGGCCAGCGCGAAGAGCAGCATGTCCGTCGACTCGCGGAACGTGACGCTGGCGCCACCCAGCACCAGGCTGTACCCCGCGGGAAGCTCGCGGCCAATCTCCTCGACGGCCGCCAGAGCCTGTTCCTGCGAGTGCCCGGGCGCCACGTTGGCGAAGACCGAGATGGCGCGGTCACGATCGCGGCGGGTGATGGCCTGCAGCTCCGGGATCTCGTCGAACCGGGCCAGCGCCGACAGCGGCACCAGCTGGCCGCCGGCGGTCCGGACCTTGAGCACGTTCAAATCCTCGGGGCGCGTGCGCTGCGAGGCCAGCAGCCGCAGACGGATGTCGACCCGCCGCCCGCCCGCGGTGAACTTTCCGACGCGAACGCCTCCGACCAGCGAGTTGATCGTCGTGGCCAGCTGCTCCATCGAGACCCCCAGGTCGGCCGCGCGCGCCGGATCGGGCACGATGCGGATGCCCGGCATGCCGACCTGGTAATCGGTGTCGACGTCCACGACCGCGCCGGTCTCAGCCAGCTTCCGCATCGCCTCCTGGCTCAGACGGACCAGCTCGGGCCACTCCGGGCCGCGGATCGAGAACTCCACCGGGAAGCCGCGCTGGGCCGTGAAGCCTTGCTGCGACAGGTCCTGCACGACAGCGCGCAACCCGGGATAGCCGTTGAGCTCCTTGCGGAGCACGGAAGCGAACTCGTCGTGCGCCAGCTTGCGCTCAGCGGGCGGCACCAAGTTGACCATCAGGATGGAGGTATTGACGGCGCCGCCCTGGCCTCCGCCGAAGCCGCCCACGATGGCCAGGAAGCTCGACGCCTCGGGGCGGCCGGACACGAACGCTTCGGCCCGCTTGGTCATCGCGTCGGTCTCCCAGATGTCGGAGCCGACCGCGGTCTGCAGCCGCACCATCACGCGCCCGACGTCGTGGCTGGGCACGAACTCGCGCGGCAGTGCCCCGAGCACGCCGAAGGAGGCCATGCAGAGCGCCGCGGCCACGAGCAGCACGGTGACCGGCCATCTGAGCGCAATCGACAGCGTCCGCGCGTAGAGCCGCTCCAGACCCGCAAACGCCGCGTCCGTCCATCGCCCCAACCGGTTGCGGTTCTCCCGTCCCGCGCTGACGAACTGAGCACACCGCGCCGGCGCCAGCGTCACGGCCTCCACGTAGGAGAGCAGCACCGCCACCGAGAGCGCCACACCGAACTGGACGAAGAACTTCCCGATGACGCCCGACATGAAGACCACCGGGATGAAGATCGCCACCACCGCCACCGTCGCCGCCAGCGCGGCGAAGGCGATCTCCTCGGTGCCTTCGAGAGCGGCCTGGCGCCTGGGCTTGCCGCCCTCCGCGTGACGCACGATGTTCTCCAGCACCATGATGGCGTCGTCCACGACGATGCCGACCGCCAGCGCCAGCCCCAACAGCGTGAAGGTATTGAGGGTGTAGCCGAGGAAGTAGAGGATGGCTACGGTGCCGAAGAGCGACATCGGGATCGCCAGCACCACGTTGAGCGTCGACGAGAGCGAGCCCAAGAAGAGCCAACAGACGAATCCGGTCAACAATATAGAGAGCCCGAGCTCCATCTCGATCTCGTGGACCGACTCCTCGATGAAGCGCGTGGCGTCGTTGGCGATGGTGACGCTCAGGCCGGCCGGCATCGTCTTCTCGATCTCGGCCAGCGCCGCCTTGACCGCGGTCGCCACGGCCACCGCGTTGGCGCCCCGCTGCTTGCGCACCCCCATCGTTTGCGCGGGCGAGCCGTTGGCGCGCGCGATGCGCGAAACGTCCTCGAAGCCGTCCTCCACCAGCGCCACGTCCGCCAGTTGCACGGGGCTGCCCGCCACCCGCCCCACGACGATGCGCCGCACCGACTCCAGGTCCAGCGCCTCGCCCATCACTCGGACGCTGATCTGCCGGCCGGGGGATTCGAGCCGTCCCGCCGGCAGCTCCACGTGCTGGCGCGCCAGGGCTCCCGTCACATCGGCGACGGTCATCCCGACCTGGTCGAGTTTGCGAGCGTCGAGCCAGATGCGGACGTTGCGCTCCAGGAAGCCGCCCATCGTCACCTCGCCGACGCCGGGGATGCCCTGGAGCCGCTCCTTCAACCGGTATCGCGTGAAGTCGCTCAGGAACTGGCGTGGAAAGGCTCCCGCCACGCCGATCCACATGATCGGCTGGTCCTCCGGGTTGGTCTTCCCGACCACGGGCGGGTCGAGGTCGCGCGGCAACCGGCGCTGGGCCTGGGCCACCTGCGTCTGCACTTCCTGCAGAGCCAGGTCCACGTCACGCGTCAGCTCGAGCTCGAGCGTGATGCTGGCGCTGCCCTGGCGGCAGGTGCTGCGGATGGCGCGCACGCCCTCGACCTGCACCAGCGCCTCTTCGAGGACGTCGACGACGTCGTGCTCGAGCACCTCCGGATTGGCGCCTTCCCAGCCGAGCGAAACGCTGATGGTCGGGAAGTCGACGTCCGGGAACTGGCTGATGCCTATGCGCGTGGCCGCAATGCCGCCGAAGAGCAGCGTCGCCGCCATGATCATCCAAGCGAAGACCGGCTTCTCGACGCAGACTCGCGTCAAGTTCACGGGGCACGCTCCTGCGCCGCGCCCGCTGGGTTGGAGGTGCCCGCCGAGGCTCCTCGCGAGCCGCCGCTGACTCCCGACTTCTCGACCTCGACTTGCGCGCCGTCCCGCAGCGCCTCGGAGCCGCGCACGACCAGCGACTCCCCCGGCTCCAGACCCGAGCGAGCTTCGACGAAGCCGTCGGCTGTCCTCAACCCCAGCGTCACGATACGCTCGCGCGCGATGCCGCCCTCGACGACGAAGGCGAGATACCCTCGCTCGCTCGGCCGCACTGCGGCCTGCGGGATCACGGGCCGCTCCGTGCCCGAGTCGATCGGCACGACCACCTCGGCAAACGAGCCCGGCTTCAGCGACGCGCGACCCGGCTCCTCGATGCGCGCCGTGACACCCACCATCCGCGAGGCCGGATCGGCCGCGTCGGCCACGTAGCTGATGATCCCCTCGAACGGACGCTCGTGGCCGGCCACCGTGAAGCGAGCGGTCATCCCCTTCTTCAGGCGGGCCGTCTCGACTGCCGGCACGCTGAATCGCAGGAGCAGCGGATCGCGTCGCAAGAGCGTCGTGATGGTCGCACCGCGCCCGACGAACTGCCCCGTGGCGACGGGGCGCGCCTGCACCACACCGTCAACGGGCGAGCGGACCGACGACTCGCGCAGCTCCAGCTCGGCCAGGTCGACGGCGGCCTTGGCCTCGACGGCCTCCGCGGTCAGGATGCGCACCTTGGCCGCGGCTCCGGCAATTTCCTCGGCCGTGATCGCGCCCGGGTTGCGGCTCTGGAGTCTGCGCCGGCGTTCGAGCGCTTCGTCAGCCTCCGCCAAGGCGGCGTCGGCGCGCGCCTTGGAGGCTTTCGCCGCGGCCAGCGCCAGCCGGTAGCGCTCGGGATCGACCTCGGCCAGCACCTGCGCGGTCGTGACGCGGTCGCCCTCCTGGAAGGCGATCCGGTCCACCACGCCCGCCACGCGAGCCACGACCTCTACCCGCTCGAAGGCGTCGACCGTGCCGACGGCGCTGATGGCGTATTCGACCGGATAGGCCTGCACCCGGCGCAGCTCCACCGGAAATCTGAGCTGCTTCTTGCCGCCCGGCGGCCGCGACTTCGCGCCTCCGGCGGGGCCGCAGCCACCGAGCATCGCCGCCGCCATCGCCAGGACGAAGTACGCTCTCCGACGGCTCATCCTCAAAGGACGCATCCCGATCAAGGTACCGAAAGGCCGGGGGCCTGCACGAGTCTTCGCAGAAAAATCACAAAGCCGTGAAGGTCGACGCCGGACTTCCGGTATCGTGAAGGGCATGACGCAGAGAGCTCGAATCGCAGGGGGCGCGTTTCTGGCGCTGGCGCTGCTGGTGGCGCAAGCTGGAGCCGGGGAGCCCGAGCGGCTCGACTTGCAGGTGGCCGATCTCCTGGCGCTGCCCGGTGAGTCGATCGAGCTCAGCGCAAAGCTCGAACGAGCCGGGCCGCAGGGCGTGAACATCGCGGGCGTCCCGATCCGGTTCAAGCTGAATGGCAAGCCGATCGGCGAACGCACCACCGACAGCCGGGGCCGCGCGTTCCTGAAGCTCGCGGCTCCCGGTCCGGGCGACCATGTGGTGAAGGCCGTCTTCCCGGGCGATGCGAAGCGGATGCGGGCGGAGTACCTGGCGCTTCTGGCCGTGCGGAAGGCGGAGGAGCCGCTGCTGGCGGTCGCGCTCGACTGGACTCTGTGCCACACGGACAACCTGAACACGGCGCTGGGCGGCTCCGACTGCGCGCCGATGGCAGACGCTCCGGAGGTGATGGAGCGGCTGGCTCGCGGTCACACGATCGTCTACGTGACCGGCCGGGCGCGGCAGCTTCGCAAGCGCACGATTTCGTGGCTCGCGCGCTATGGTTTTCCCCGCGGCCCGGCCTACTTTCTCGATCCCAGCGACTTCGCCACTTACGACGTGGTCGCCTTCAAGCGGAGAGTGTTGGCGGGGCTGCGATCGCGGTTTCCTGGGCTGCGCGTCGGGATCGGGGCCACGCAAGCCGACATGGAGGCGTACCGCGCCGAGGGGCTGCGACCCGTCCTCATGGGGCAAGGAGACGCGACCGGCGCCACACGCATCTCCGACTGGGCCGGCGTCGAGCGCGCCCTGGGCGGCCAGCGTTGAACCCGGGCCGCGCGGCCAGGTCGGATTGATTTGCCCGCAAAGCCGGTGATAGTATTGCTTGCCCTCGCCGGTCGGGGTTAGCGCGTCAGCACTCGATCGGACAGTCGGACCCCTCGGAGCAGGAGAGTTTTCTTGACCATACGCCTTCTCATCCTCGGCATCTTCGCGCTCACGGCGATCGCGGCTGACCCGCTCCGGGCAGCGCCGCCTGCCGCACCCGCCAAGAGCGAGCCCGCCACGCCGACAGCGACCGAGCCCCAGGCGCCCTCCCAGCCGCCGGTCACTCCCGTGACGGCCACGCCACCGACGACGGGGACCACGGAGCCCGCCGCCGAGCCGGCCGGCGCCGCCGCAGAAGAGCCTGAGCCGGACGCCGCAGCGCTGCCTCCGATGCTCGAGGCGTTGAAGCCCTCGAGCAAGCTCTTCGGCGAACGGATCGCCAAGCCAGGCGCGCTCGATCGGGACAACCTGGTGGAGCACTTCTTCAAGAAGACGCTGCTCGAGCACAAGGAGACGTTCGGCGTGCTGCTCGAGGCGATGGCCGGCATGCTCGAGCAGGAGAGCGACGCGACGGACAAGGCCGCCGAGGCGAAGATCCTGCTCTCGCGCGTGGCGAAGCTGTCGAAGTGGCTGGAGAGCTGGCGCAGCGAGAAGGAGCTCACGCCCGAGACGATCGACTTCTGTCTCCTCTACCTGAGGATGAGGTCGCTGTCCAAGGCGCCTCCCGAGAACCAGAAGGATTTGCAGAAGGCCGCGACCGCCCTCGAGAAGGACTTGAACGGCTACATCAACCGGTTCTCCAAGCAGCCGTGGGGGCCGGTGCTGCTGGCATTGCACCGGGACCTGGCCGGCCGCCGGGGCTTCAAGACCGAGCTCGACAAGAGCCCGGAGGAGTACCTCTCCGGCGCAAGCGCGCTGTCGCTCAAGGACGCGCAGATCCACTTCCTCATCGGTCAGCTCTTGCGTGAGTACCTCGACCGCCGGGACGTCTCCAACTTCCTGAAGCAGGTCGCCACCGAGTTCGAGAAGTGCCTGTTGCAGCAGCGGCGCAACAAGGAGCTCTTCGCCGAGGTCACGGCCGTCTACGTGGAGATCCACGAGGCGCTGCAGAAGCGCCAGGCGCAGGAGCCGTTCTGGTTCGAGGAGCTGGTCTACAAGAGGATCATCGCGCTCGATCCGTCGAACGCGTCGGCGCACAACAACCTGAGCTTCCTCTACTCGCAGTACGGCGTGAACCTCAAGGACGCGCTGCGAGAGGCGCAGATCGCCAACCAGCTCAAGCCCAACGATCCGCTTCTGCTCGACACGCTGGGCTGGGCGCACTACAAGAACGGCCAGCTCGAAAAGGCGATCGAGACGCTCAAGCAGTCGCTGGCGCTCAACCAGGAGATCGCCGACACGCACTTCCACCTGGCGACGGTGTACTACGACCAGAGCGACGTCGACAACGCGTCCAGGGAGTTCCGTGAGACGCTTCGGCTGGAGCCCGAGAACGCCTTCGCTCGCAACAACCTGGCGTACCTGTTCAGCGAGAAGGACCTCCGGCTCGAAGAGGCGCTGGTGCTGGCCGACGAGGCGCTGGAGCGCCAGCCCGACAACGCCGCGTTCCTCGACACGAAGGGCTGGATCTACTTCAAGATGCGGAAGTACCCGGAGGCGATCGAGTTCCTGCAGAAGGCGGTCGATCTGTCGCCGGAGACCTCGGAGCTGCACCTGCATCTGGGCAAGGTCTACCTGGCCACGCGGGACTTCGATCGCGCAGTCAAGAGCTTCGAGAGCGCGCTGAGCTACGATCCCGAGAATACGAAGATCGCACGGGACCTGGCCTACCTCTTCACGCTCAACGGCATCCGCGAGTCGCTCGACCGCTACTCGCGCATCGGCGGCGTCGGGGCCAGCAAGGAGAACTTCAAGATCTTCTACGACGCGATGGCCCATGCCGCCATCGGCGCCGGGGATTACGAAAACGCCTCGAAGACCCTGGCCGAGTTTGCCGCCTTCCAGCCGCGGGCTGCTGCCTCCACCGGCGCGACGACCGCCGCTTCTTCTGCAGCCCGGCCGCTGCACGAGCAGCTCGAGGCGTTGGGCGAAGTCCTGCCGGCCAGCTTCGACCTGGTCTTCTCGGTGGAGCGAGCGGGACTGGCTAAGCTGGCGGGGTTCTTCACCAAGGCGATCTCGGAACGCTATGGATTCGCCCTGCCTCAGCTGACGGGGCTGGACTCGATCCCGTCGAGGCTGGTGCTGGGGCTGCAGTACGTGGACGCCAAGAACGCGACCGACTTCCTGGCCATTGCGGAGCTGCCGGACGCGGTCTTCGACGAGCTCTGGGGGCAGCTCGAGGGGCTGAAGGAGCCGAATCAGGAAGTGACTCTTCCGATCGGCAACATGACGGTGCCGATCAAGGTGGGCGGAGGCGAGTACAAGGGCGTCGCCGTGCGGAGCCTGACGATGCAGCAGGGGGTCGTGCACTTCCTGATGTCGAAGCCGTACGCGGTGTTCAGCCTGGATCGGGCGCTCTTGACCGCTCTGATCGACCGGGTCGAGAAGCACGACAAGGGGCTGACGGGGGTCGAGACTTACCGGCGGTTCGCGATGCGGCAAACGAAGGCCAGCGACATCGTGCTCTTCATGCCCTTCTCGAAAACCGCCTCTGCGCAGAAGCTGCCGGAGCCGTACCTGAAGACCTTCAAGGACGTTCGCGCTTTCGGGGCCGCCTACACGGTCGTGAGCACCGATGAGCTGCTCGAGGAGAGCGTGTTCATGCCGGCCCGGGCCGAAGGTGCCCAGGACCTTCGAAAGAACCTGGAGCAGCTCCTCGGCACGGTCCAGAAGGACATTCACCTGAGGCTGTCGCAGGAGATCCGGCTCGAAGCGAAGTTCTCACACGAGGAGGACTTGGTGATCGGCGAATCCAAGGTCCTCGGATTCGGGAAGCTGGTTCTCGAGCTCCTCGGCAACTGGTACAAGACCTACCTGCCCAACCTAGACCTGACTCCAAACGCGCCTCCGACGAAGGACGACACTCCCGAGGAGGAGCCATCCCAACCCGGTAACTAGAGACTACCCTTCCGTACCCCGTCGGGAACCTTTTTTCAGGAAGGGCCCATGCACGCGCAGAGCGCGAGAAAGGGAGGACCCCATGAGCCGAGTCAACATCCAGGACCAGCTGCTGTACCAGGCGCGAAAGGACCGCACGCCCATCAAGATCTTCTTGATGAAGGGCTTGCAGTTGCAGGGCCGGATCACCGCCTACGACATGTACAGCGTCCTCCTCGAGAGCCAGGGCCGCCTGCAGCTCATCTTCAAGCACGCCATCAGCACGATCGAGTTCCCGGAGCGCATCCGCTTCAGCTACGACTCCAGCGCCCCCAGCGCAGCCGGGACGGGGCCGGGTGAGGAGCAAGCCACCTCGTCGGCGCCGGTGGAGGAAGCAGCCCCGACGAACGGCGACGGCGAGGAGTAGCGGAATCTCCGGTTCACTGGAGCCGGACGTCGTCCAGCCAGAGCGTGAAGCCGTAGTCCCACGTGTCGGCGTGGAGCTCGAAGTAGTGGATCTCTTCGAGCGAGGGCGTGCCGACCGTGGTGCGTTTCCACACGTCGTCGCCTTCGATCGGCACGACCAGCTCGATCCACTTGTCCCGCGCTTCGTTCAGCAGGTCGGAGGTGGGGTGCCACTCGAAGTAGCCCTTCTTGTGGTGCCCTGACCGTACCCAGGGACTGGCGTTCTGGAAGGCGTGCTCGTTGGCGGCCTTGCAGAGGTCCCACTGGCCGCGCCGGTCGCCCGGGTAGCGGACGAGCGTGTCGAAGCCGCCGGTGGTCGCCAGCCGTCCATCAGCCAAGCGGGTGCGCGATCCGGTTTGCCGTGGACGGGATTCGCGTCATCCTCGGCGTTCATCCGGTAGAGGTCGATGATGCCGCAGAGAGGCCAGCGCCACAAGCGCAAGGGCATGAGCGACTCGCATCAACTGCCTTCCAGCCACTGTTTGCCCCACCAAGCGGCGAGGCGATCTCGGATCTTCTTCTCGGTGCCCGCGTCCTTGGGGAAGTAGAAACGGACGGGCTCCGGAAAGTACTCCTGCTGGACGAAACCGCCGGGGGCATCGTGCGGGTAGCGGTAGGGCTGCGACTTGATGCCGCGCGGGAGCTGGTTTCGCAGGTGCAGGGGGACCTCTCGGCCGCGAGGGTTCGTATTCAGCTCGTCCAGCGCGGCGCCGATGGCGGTGGTGACCGCGTTGCTCTTGACGGCACAAGCAACGTAGAGCGCGGCCTGCGCCAGGATGAGCTTCGACTCCGGGAAACCGACGAACTCGGCGGCGCGGGCGGCAGACTCGGCCACGACCAGAGCGAGCGGGTCGGCGTTTCCGATCTCCTCGCTGGCGGCGATGACGATCCGCCGGGCGATGAAGCGGGCGTCCTCGCCGCCTTCGATCATGCGGGCCAGGTAGTGCAGGGTGGCGTCCGGGTCGCTGCCGCGCATGCTCTTGATGAAGGCGCTGGCGACGTTGAAGTGCTCGTCGCCGGCACGGTCGTAGGTGAGGTGCGACCCGCCGCGAAGTTCCCGGATGGCATCGTCGTCGACCCGGCCGAAGACGCGGTGGCAGGTCTCGAGCAGCGCGTGCGCCTGCCGGGCATCGCCCTGCGCCTCGCGCGCCAGCTTCAGGAGGTTTTCAGGCGGCGGTGCGAAGGCCGGGTCGGCCAGCGCGTGCACGCCGCGCTCCATGACGCGCACCAGCTCCTGTTCCCCGAGCGGTCTGAAGTGGAACACGCGCATCCGGGAGAGGATCGGCGTGTTGATGGCAATGTTCGGGTTCTCCGTGGTCGTCGCCAGCAGGTAGACCTTGCCCTCTTCGAGGTCGGGCAAGAGCGCGTCCTGCTGGGAGCGGTTGAAGCGGTGGAGCTCGTCGATGAAGAGGATGGTCTTGGTGCCGTGGCGACCGAGCCGGGAGCCGGCCTCGCGCAGGTGCTCGCGCAGCTCGCCGACGCTCGACATCACCGCGTTGACGCGGATGAACTCCGCCCGCGCCGCCGTGCTGACGATGCGCGCCAGCGTGGTCTTGCCTGTACCTGGGGGGCCGGCGAAGAGAGCGGAGAAGGCCTGCCCCTGGCGGATCAGCTCGCCCAGCACCTTGCCCCGCGCCAGCAAGTGCTCCTGGCCGATGAACTCGTCGAGAAGCTGGGGCCTGGCCCGGTGCGCCAGCGGCCCGGTCTGCTCTGCCTGGACGGAGGCCGCTGCCTGGAAGAGATCGGACATGGGGGGATCGAGGAGTCAGGATTCAGGGATCAGGATTCAGGGATCAGGCTTCAGGGATCAGACTTCAGGAGTCAGGGGGGGGGAGCGTGAGGAGCGAGGCCTGAGGAGTGAGAGGCAAGATCGGTCTCCTGATCCCTGAAGCCTGAGGCCTGATCCCTGAGGCTAGAAGAAGTCGGGGTTGAGCTCGGTGATGGGCTCGATGGCCTGGATGCGGCCGAGGTAGTCCTCGAGGGCGGTGATCTGCTGGATGGTTTCGGGGTGGCTGCTGAAGAGCGCCTGAGTGCGAGGCATCTGGGAGAGGAGGAAATTGACATCGCCGCGGGCCAGGACGGCCTTGAGGAAATTGGCGCGGGACTCGAAAAGAGCCGGTTTCTCTTTCCACACCTTTTGCCAGGAGATCCAGAACTTCGTCTGGTCCTTCAGCATCACGTGGCAGAGCATCAGGAGGAAGTCGATCTCGGGCGGAGCGGCGTGCTTGGCGACCCAGGCCCGGATGGTGCGGAGCGCCTCCCGGACTTCCCGGAAGAAGACGAGCGTCTCGAAGACGTAGATCGCCTCGCCAGCTTCGCCCCTCCAGAGCTCCCGGAGCTCGCGCCACTCGGCGCGGGCCTTCTTCGGCCAGCCGCACTCCAGGTAGAGCGACCCGAGCCGGTGGAGCAACTCCACCGCGGAGCCCGAGAACCGCGCCAGCGGGTACAGCGACGGCGGCGCGGCCCCGATGGCCAGCGGCGTGCCGCGGTTGATGGTCCTGGGATCGGGCCCATCGGCGGTCTCCGCAGCCCTCGACGCCGGAGCTGGAGCGCCGAAGCGGCCCGCCGCGCCCGTCGGCGAAGCCGCCCGCGCGGTCTCCGCCTTCGCACCGGCCGTCGAGGCGCCGGCCCGCTTGCGCACGAAGGCGCCGGATGCGGCTGCGCTGGTCTTGGTCTCTCGCAGGAGCTTGATTGCGGCCACCTTCTGGCCGAGCTCGACGTTGGCGTCGGCCAGGCAAAGTGCTATCTGGATGCTGCCGGGAAAGAGCTTGTGAGCCTGTTCCCAGACGTCGCGCGCGGACTTGAAGTCCCCGGCCCGGAAGTGGCAAGTGCCCAGGCCCGTGAGGGCGTCCAGGTTCGTGGAAGAGCGCTCGATGGCGCGCTGGAAAGCGTCGCGAGCCTTTTCGAGCTCGCCGGCCTCCAGGTAGACCTGTCCCTGGATCTCGGATACCTCGCTCACCTCGGGGTACGTGGCCGCGGACTGCTCGCTGAACTTGCGTGCTTCGGCGATGCGGCCGATGGCCAGCGCCAATCGGGAAAGCTGCAGCTGCACCTCCAGGTTGCGCGGCTCTTCCTCGAGCACCCGCCGGTAGAGCGTGTAGGCTCGCCGGTACTCCCCCGAGTTCTGATAGGCGCTGGCCAGCTCCTGAAGGATGATCGGGCGGTCGGGATACTTGCGGGCCAGCAGCAGGAACTCGTTGACCGCGCCGCGCCAGGCGCCCGAGCGGGCGTAGTACTCGCTGCGCGAGAGGATGTAGGACTGAAAGCGCAGAGCGTCCCAGCGCTCAGGCTTCTCCTCCTGGACCTGGCCGGCGTCCTCGATGGTGACGATGATCGTCGGGTCGAGCTCGCGGGCACGGGCAAACTCGCCCTGTGCCAGCGGCCGGTCGCCGCGCACGCTGTAGCAGATGCCCAGCTTCTTGTGGAGCTCGGCGGAATCGGGGTTCTTCAGGAGCGCTCGCTTCACGCAGGCGACGGCCTTGTCGACGCGGTTGGTCTGCAGGTAGACGTCCGACAGCAGCGAGAGCGCCCCTTCGAGGCTAGGATCGTGGTTGAGAAGCAGGTTCAGCAGATCGGCGGCCCGGCCGTGGTCGCCCTTCTCGAGGAACGCCTGGGCCTTCATGATGTAGAGCGTCGAGTCGTGCGGGTGGTGCTCCAGCCCCTCGGCCACGGCCTCGAAGAAGTCCTCGTAGCGGCGCAGCTTCAGGTAGATGCGGCAGATCTCCTGGATCGTGTGCTGGTCCTTCGGCGCCAGCTCCCGCGCAATCATGAGCTGTTCCAGCGCCTCGGCCACGCGATCCATGGCGGCCAGGATCTTGGCGCGATTGTAGCGGGCATCCGCATGGGAGGGATCGACCTCGACGGCGCGCTCCAGGCTGGCCAGCGCGCGCGGCAGCTCGCCCATCAGATAGAGGACGATGCCCGAGTTGATGTGGCTTCCGGCATGGTCGGGATGCTCGGCGAGGATCTGCTGGTAGATCTCGAACGCCTGGTCGAGCACTCCCTTGCGCTGCAGCTGCAGCGCCTGGTTGAAGCGGGCGGAGAGGTCGGGGACCTGGTATGTCGGATGCCGGTAGATCGGGATGGTGCACCTCCGGGGGATCGTCCGTCGGCAGGCTCGGGACGAGGGGGGTTGAGCTAGGGCGGGGTCAATCGATCACCTCGAAGCGCTGGACGACGGTCTCCTCGCCGCCCTCGTGCTCGGGGTCCTTGCGCTGCAGGTTCTTGAGCATGCGGTCGTAGTTCTCGTTCTCGACCTGCGGGCATTCGCGGAACTTGCTGAAGCTGTTGTAGAAGCGATAGTACAGACGGCCGCTGAAGGCGCCCATCTTGTTCTTGCCGACCTGCAGTTCGAAGATGGGGACCATCAGGTCGTCGGTGCCCCACTCCCACTCCAGAAACGTGGTGTCGGCGTTGTTGAAGTAGTCGCAGTAGAGCAGGAGGATGACCTGCGCCTCGTAGAGCAGGGCAGCCTGCTCTTCCAGATCCTCCAGCGTGGGGCGGCGCTTGCCGGCTCCGTGGGCCAGCCGCGTCGTCCCGACGATGGCGACGTTTTTCGACATCGCCAGGGTCTTGAGCTCCTGCGAGAGCCAATCCATCCGTTGAGTGAAATCGAGCACGCCGGGAACGCGCAGCTTGTAGATCGGGTCGAGGAACACCAGAAGCGGGCCGTCGAAGGCCTGGCGCTTCTGCTCGACCAGGCTGCTCAGATCGTCGAGCGAGAGCCCGCCGTGCGTCTCGTCGATGATGGTCAGCCGCTCCTTGAGCTCCGAGACAGCGCGGATACCGGCTTGCCGCTTGCGGTCGTACTTCTCCTCGAGCAGCGGGTCGGGACGCACGACGTAGTCGACGGGCGCCTCGCCTGCCATCGCGGCCAGCCGCACGTTGAGCTCGCGGGCGGGCTGGTCGAGGCTGACGTAGAGCGCGTGCGTGTCCGGATTGTCCCGCAGCGACTGGTAGGCCAGCTGCAGGCTGAACGTGGTCTTCCCCATCCGGGAAGCGCCGGCCAGCACATAGAGGCTGTTCTTGAAGCCGTCCAGGTGCTGGGTCAGCAGCGGGTAACCGAAGTGTCTCGGGGCAGCGGGCCACGTGCCGCCGAGCACGGCATCCGTGGCGTCGCCGAGCTGGCGTCCCAGCTCGAAGTCCTCGAGGCGAATCCTGGGGCGGGCGGGCCGAGTGCCGGCTCGCGATCGGGGTTTAGTCGTCATCGGGCATCACCGGACCCTGCGACCTCGCCGGCGCCCAGCAGTTCCAGGAACTGCGCTTCGTCGAGGATCGGCACTCCCAGCTCGCGTGCCTTCGTCGCCTTGGAGCCAGCCTCGACTCCGGCCACGACGAACGCCGTCTTCTTGGATACGGACCCCGTCGGCGAGCCGCCCTGCGCTCGGATGGCGTCCTCGGCCTCGCGGCGCGACATCGCGGCCAGCGTGCCGGTGACGACGACTGCCTTGCCCTCGAACTTCGTGCCGCGCGCGCGGACCTTCTCGACGAAGGTCTCCAGCCCGACCTCTCTCAGCTGGCGCAGCTCTTCCTGCGCCTCGGGGCGCGCGAGGAAGTCGACGACGGCGCGGGCCGTGATCTCTCCGAATTGGTGGATCGCCGCCAGCGTGTCGAAGTCCGCGGCCAGCACCGCGTCCAGGCCGCCGAAGTGCTCGGCCAGGAGATTGGCGGCGAACTCGCCGACGCCCTCGATCCCCAGGGCGTACAGGAAGCGCGCCAGAGTGACCCTCCGGCGCGCCTGGACCGCGGAGTGGAGCTTGCGGGCCAGCTTCTCCTTGGTCTGCGGCAGCTTCAAGAAGTCGGCTTCCTCGAGCCGGAAGAGGTCCGCGTACCTGCGCACCAGTCCCAGCCCGACCAGCCCCTCCAGCACAGCGGGCCCGAACCCGTCGACGTCGAGCGCGTCGCGGCTCACGAAATGCCGGAGTCTTCGGATGAACTGAGTCTCGCAACCCGGGTTCACGCACCTGAGCGCGACCTGCCCCTCGCGCTTCATCAGCGGCGCCTTGCAGCCTGGGCAGTCCGCCGGCGCCTGGAGCGGCCGCCGCTCCACCCCTGGGGCTTCGCCCAGCACGCGCACGATCTCGGGAATGATCTCGCCGGCTTTTCTCACCAGGACCCGGTCGCCGATGCCCAGCCCAAGCGCCGTCGCCAGCTCCAGGTTGTGCACCGACGCGCGGCTGACCGTCGTGCCGGCGATGGGGACGGGCGCCAGGATCGCCACGGGGGTGATGACGCCCGTGCGGCCGACGCTGAACTCCACGTCGAGCACGACCGTCTCCTTCTCCTCTGCGGGGTACTTGAAAGCGACGGCCCAGCGCGGCGAGCGGGACGTGGCGCCCAGCGTGCGCTGCATCGCCATCGAGTCGACCTTCAGCACGACGCCGTCGATCTCGAATGGCAGCTCCTCACGCTGCCGATCCAGCTCCTCGATGAATCCCACGGCCGCGGCCAGGTCGGGCACCTGCCGGCAGAAAGGCGGGACGACGAAACCGGCCTTCGTCAGCAGCTCCAGGCCCGCCCACTCGCTCCCCAGCCCGTGCGCCTCGAAGTCGAGCACCGAGTAGGCGTAGAAGCTCAAGCGGCGTGAGGCCGTGATGCGCGGGTCGAGCTGCCGCACGGCGCCGGCGCCGGCGTTGCGAGGGTTGGCGAATGGCTCCTCGCCCGCGGCGACCAGCTCCCGGTTGGTGCGGGCGAACTCCTCGCGGCTCATCACGATCTCTCCGCGCACGGCCAGGTCGATAGGCAGCCTGAGCGCGAGCGGGACGGAGCGGACCGTGCGGACGTTGGGCGTGACGTCCTCGCCGACGAAGCCGTCCCCCCGCGTGACGCCGGCCTCGAGCTTGCCCTGGCGGTAGTAGAGCGCCATCGACAGCCCGTCGAGCTTCGGCTCGCAGACGTACTGCGGGGCCCGTCCGAACTCCTTGACGATCCGCTCCTCGAACTCGGTCAGCTCGGCCGTGGAGTAGGCGTTGGCCAGCGATAGGAGCTGCGCGCGGTGCTCGAACTTGCCGAACTTCTCGGAGGGCTGACCTGCGACGCGCTGGGTGGGAGAATCGGGCGCCAGCAGGTCCGGATGTGCCTGCTCGAGCTCCTGCAGGCGCCTGAGCAGCAGGTCGTACTCGGCATCGGAGATCGTGGGCCGGTCGAGCACGTAATAGGCATGGTCGTGCTCGCGAATCGCCGCTCGCAAGGCCGAGACCTCCGCCGTAGCCTGATCTTTTGTCGGGATGTCGCCCATGAATGCAGTCTGGAACCGGGGAATTGTAACATCCCCACATGCCCGCTGTCGACCAGCGCAGCCAGGTTAGAAACTGGAAACTCAGGGACACACGACTCGTTTTCTGATGCGCCCACAAACAGGGGGGCTCCGTCGATCAAGGATACGAGTCGTGTGTCCCTGAGTATCACTCGGGCGGCGGCCATGGCTCTTCGAGGGCGGCCAGCCAGGGACGCGGGCCGACGTGGCGGAGGCAACCGTCCCCAGCGGCTGCCAGGGATTCGAGCGGCCGGTCCAGGTCGGGCTCGAACAGCCAGTCGACGGCGTCCGCGGCGTCCCCGGGGGCGGTCTCGCCGGCAGCGGTGTTCGGAAGGCCGAGCGCCTTACGAAGGCGGGCCTGGAGCTCAGAACGGAACATCGTCGTCCCCCTTTCGCCAGTAGCGGGGCGCCGGTGGTGCGAACTCCTCGTCGCGAAGGTCTTGTTGGAAGGTGCGCACGACACCGACCCTCGCTCCTGCTCTCTTGCCATCTCGGACCCCGCTGTTGGCCGCCCCGGCCCGGGCGTCAGCCCGGGTCACATCCTGGAGATACTCAACCGTACCATCGCACCGCAGCGCGGGCAATGGGTGCGGGAAGCGTGTCCAGGACAACGGCAAAGTCGTCGGAAAGCGGGTCCAGGCACCGGAAGCCCGGCCGGCCGACCGGACGACTGCCAGGTTTCAAGCGGGCTTCCGGAGCCAGTCCCCGTTTTCCGCCTCCGGGCTCGAGACTTTGCCGGGACCCCGGAAGCGTGTCCCTCCATTACTTCAAGCGTAGAGGCCGCGCGCGGCGGCGTAGGCGGCGACGGCGGCGGGGACGGGGCAGTCGCGGCGCTCGCGGAACCGGCGGCTGCTGGCATGGCTCCAGAGGCCGTCCAGCAGGTGGATGCGGGCGAGCTCGGGGGGCGTGAGGTTGGGGTTCGCCAACCGGAATCCAGGGCGGCTGAAGGCGACGACCTTCGCCAGGCGCAGAATGTCTCGATAGCGAAACCAGAGGTGGAACTGCTCGAGCGAATCGGCACCGATGAGGAAGTGGAGCTCGACATCTGCGCCGAGCCGACGTTGGAGCTCCTCCAGCATCGGCACCGTATAGCTCTTCTCGCCCAGATGGGCCTCGACGTCGGAGACGCTCATTCGCGGCTCGCCCGCGATCAGCAGGCGCACCATTTCGAGGCGGTCGGCAAACGGCGCGGACGCCTCCGCCTTGTGGCTCGGTGAGCGCACGGGCACGAAGACCACTTCGTCCAGACCCGCGCGCTCGAGCGCCTCCCGGGCCATGCAGAGATGCCCTTCGTGCGGAGGGTCGAACGTGCCGCCCAGAACGCCGACACGGCGCGGCGCGGCTGGTCGTGAACCCAGGGTCGGTGCGTCGGCGCCGGAGCTCACAAGCCAGGCACGTAGGTGAATTCGAGCTCGCCGATCCGCACGACGTCGCCTTCGAGCGCGCCGGCGCGGTCGAGGAGCTGGTCCAACCCCAACTTGTAGAGCTGGCTCTGGAGATGTCGCAGCGCGTGCTCGTTGTCCAGGTAGGTTCGGGCGACCAGCTTCTCGAGCTTGGTGCCGTGCGCCACGAAGACGCCGCCGGCGTCGCGCTCGACCCCGAGCGGGACCTGGGGGCGCTCCAGCGCTTCCAAGGAGGTGAGCTCCAGCTCGGGCAGCCCCGCGGCAGGCAGCGTGGGCAGCATCGCGGCCAGATCGCGCGTGAGCTCGTCGACCCCTTCGCCGGTGACGGCCGAGATGGGATAGATCTTGACCTTGGCGGCTCTCTTGAGTCGTTTGAGGTTGGCGGCGGCAGTGCCGACGTCCACCTTGTTGGCGGCGATCATCTGCGGCTTGGCCGCCAGGTGCGGGTGCCAGGCCGCCAGCTCGCGGTTGACCGCTCGCCAGTCGTCGACGGGGTCGCGCTGCTCCCAGCCGCTGGCGTCGACGACATGAAGGATGAGACGAGTCCGTTCGATGTGCTTCAGGAAGCGATCGCCCATGCCCTTGCCTTCGTGGGCGCCTTCGACCAGCCCGGGGATGTCGGCCATCACGAAGCTCGTGTCCCGGTCCAGGCGCACGACCCCCAGGTGGGGCTGGACCGTGGTGAAGGGATACGGGGCGATCTTCGGGCGGGCCGACGAGACGCGGGAGATGAGGGTGGACTTGCCGACGTTGGGGAAACCGACGAGCCCCACGTCCGCCAGCAGGCGCAGCTCCAGGCGAATCCAGCGCTCGTCGCCGGCCTCGCCCCGCTCGGCGTAGCGCGCCACTGCATGCGGCCGGGAGAGCGCCGTGCTGCCGCGGCCACCACGCCCGCCGCGCGCCACGACGAAGGCATCGTCCTCGGCGCCCAGGTCCGCCATGACGGAGCCCGTCTCCGCGTCCCGGACGATGGTCCCCAGCGGGACCTGCAGGACCAGCGGTTCGCCGTAGGCGCCGTAGCGATCGTTGCGCCCGCCCGGCCGGCCGTCGCCGGCCTCGAAGTGACGGTTGCGGTAGAAGGACGCCAGGGTATTCGCGTGGCGGGTCGCCTTCAGCACCACGTCGCCCCCGCGGCCGCCGTTTCCGCCCGCGGGTCCGCCCAGGGCGACGTATTTTTCGCGGCGCATGCTGTTGGAGCCCTTGCCACCAGTGCCCGCTTTCACGAAAATCTTGACCTCATCTATGAACATGACGGCGGCAGTGTAGCGCAACCCGGGACGGGCGGCTCACGTAGAATCTAGCGGGAGGCATGATTCTGCCTCTCAATCTTCCTGCCCCCTGCGCAAGACGAGGTACACGATGAAGAAGAACGCGCTTCGCCTCTCCGCCCCCGTGGTTCTGCTCGCCGCTGGCCTGGCTTGCCTGGGACCCGAAGCCCGGGCCGAGCAACTCGCCGATTTCGGGCGGCCGGCCTCGGAGTCGGAAGCGGTGGACACACAACCGCCGGGAGGCGACGCGACGCCGGACGACGCGGCCGCGCTGAGCTTCCTGACGTCGGAAGAGGGCCCGGGCCTGGCCGCCGACGAAGCGGAGAGCCTGGCTCGCAAGGTCGTCGGGGGAGGCCCCGACCGCACACCCGAATTGAAGAAGCTCTATGCCTTCCTTTACCAGTGCGGCGGCGGCGAGCTGACGAAACCGGACGCCGCGCGGACGGCGGCACGCCTTGCGGCCTCGGGTGTGAGCCAGGCAGCCGCCCGATTCGAGTTCGGGTGGAGCGTCTACGCTCCAGCGCCCGGCAAGAGGGAGAGCCTTCGCGAGGCGGTCGAGTTCGTCACCGGCCAGGTCGAGAAGGGTCGCGTGCCGGAAAGCGCCGAGGGGCTGGAGCCCGCGCTGGCCGAGTACACGGCGGCCTACAAGTTCGCTTTCCATCCCCAGGGACCGGACGTCTCGCGCAAGGAGGCAGCCCGCTTTGCGGCGATCCTGGCCGCCCAGGGACCGGGCTCCGCAGCGGAGTTCGAGGCGATCTACCGCTCGATTTACCAGGCTGCCGGCGGCCGGCTCTCGAAACTCCACTCTGCCGAGGCTGCCGCGCGCGCCGCTCGAGGAAAAGGCGCCGCCCTGCGTTTCGAGCACGCGCTGGCCGTCTACGCCCCCGCCTCCCCGGACAAGGAGCGCGCCACCGAGACGTTCGATGCGGTCGTCGCCAAGATGGACCCGCCGTGGGCGAAGCCGGACGCGGGCCAGGAGGTCTTCGAGAAGGCATACCGCTTCGCTTTCAACGCGCCCGGGCCGGACCTGTCGAGAAAGGACGCCGACCGTCTGGCCCAACAAGTGCGCGACAGCGGGCCGGACGCCGCCGCGGAGTTCGAGGCCGCCTATCGGCTGGCGTACTTCCATGGCGGTGGTGAGCTGACGCCGCTTGCGGCCGCGGAGATCGCCGCCCAGGTCGCCGGCCACGGCAAGGGCGCCGCCGCCCGGTTCGAAACGGAGCTGGCCTCGCCGACGGCCCCCGCGGAGAAGAACCAGGCCGCGGCCGTCCGCGCCGCACTGGCTCGAATGGGCAGCGACGACGCGACAGCGGAGCCCCGGATGCCCGCCCCAGAGAACTGGGACGATCTCCCGCGGCGCTAGCGCGTGGGAGTCGCGTGCGGGATTGACTCTTCGGGGCCTCGCGGGGTACATTTGGGGCAGCGCTGAGGAGTCGGCTAATTGGTAAGCCACCTGACTCTGGATCAGGCGATTGTAGGTTCGAGTCCTACCTCCTCAGCCACCGAAATCCCTCGAAACCCGGCACCAGAGGCCGGGTTTCGTGTTTCCGGAGAGCCGCGGGGAGCGGGCGTCGCTGCCTGCGGTGACGGCCATCACCCCGTCGGACGGGTGCGTCAAAAAATTCGTTCGAGCCTCCGATAGCCCCATTGCCACTGACTTTTTGGCGCTTTTCAGGCTTGCAGTTCTTGACATCCTGCGTCATAACTGTTAGCATCGCCGTAACTTCGAAAGAGGCTCTGGAACGGGCTTCTGCACTGGCCAGGGGGATCTGCTGGACAGCTGGAGGATCGCACGTCGATGGAACAGGTTGTCATCGTGGATGGAGTGCGGACGCCTCAGGGCGCACTGGGTGGCGCGCTCAGGGATCGCACCGCTCACAAGCTGGGCGAAATCGTCGTCGCAGAGCTGCTCAAGCGCACCGGTATCGACCCCAACGAGATCGACGAGACCATCGTCGGCTGCGTCGGTCAGAGCTCCGACGCTCCCAACATCGCCCGGGTCATCGCGCTGAAGGCCGGCATCCCCAAAGAGAAGCCCGCCTACACCGTGGCCCGCAACTGCGCCTCCGGTATCCAGGCCATCGTCAACGCCTACCAGGCCATTCAGTGCGGCGACGGTGAGGTCTACATGGTCGCCGGCGTCGAGTCGATGAGCTCGGCCCCCTTCGTCAACCGCGATATCCGCTTCGGTAAGAAGCTGCAGCACTCGATGCTGATCGACACGCTCTGGGAAGGGCTGACGGATCCGGTCTGCGGCCAGATCATGGGCCGCACGGCCGAAAACCTCGCCGAGGAGTTCAAGCTCAGCCGCGAAGAACAAGACACCTACGCCATCACCAGCCACAAGAAGGCGTTCAAGGCCACCCGTGAAGGCCGCTTCAAGGAAGAGATCGTCCCGGTTCAGATCGAGAAGAAGGTCGCCGGCAAGGTCGTCGCCTCCGAGCCGTTCTCGGCCGACGAGGGCCCCAACATCGCTCTCAACGCCCAGACGCTGGCCCTCTACCCGACCATCTTCAAGGAAAACGGCACCGTCACGCCGGGCAACGCCTGCCCCATCAGCGACGGCGCCGCAGCTGTGCTGGTGATGACGGCCAAGAAGGCCAAGGCCCTCAACCTGACACCCCTCGGCACCATCCGCAGCTACGCCTTCGCCGCGCTGGAGCCCGAACGCATGGGCCTAGGACCTGCCTACGCAACGCCCATCGCGCTCAAGAGGGCGGGCATCGCCCTCTCCGACCTGCAGCTGATCGAAGTCAACGAGGCGTTCGCGGCCCAGTACCTGTCGGTCGAGCGCTCGCTCGGCCTCAACCGGGATATCGTCAACGTCAACGGCGGCGCCATCGCACTCGGCCACCCGGTCGGCGCCACGGGCGTCCGCATCACCTTGACCCTGCTCAAGGAGATGAAGCGCCGGGAGCTCTCGCTTGGCCTCGCCACGCTCTGCGTCGGCGGCGGCCTGGGCGCCAGCCTCGTCGTGGAACGCGCCTGAGTACCAGACCTCAGACCTCAGACCTCAGGCTTCAGACCTCAGACCTCAGGCGTCAGACCTCAGACCTCAGACCTCAGACCTCAGACCTCAGACCCCAGGCTTCAGACCTCAGCAATCAGCAATCAGACCCAATTCCCCGCGTCCTCCAGCCCCCGCTCATCCTGAGCAGGCCGCAAAGCGGCCGTGTCGAAGGACCGTGTCGAAGGACCGTGCGAAGGACAGCCTCAAGCCTCACTTCTCAAGCCTCAAGCCTCAAGCCTCACTTCTCACATCTCGAGCCTCGCGCTCCAGGGAGCCAGCATGTACATCTACAAGGTCGGCGTAGTCGGCGGCGGCACGATGGGCGGCGGCATTGCCCAGGCCATCTCGTTTTCACCGTCCGTCCCGGTCGTGGTGAAGGACATCAGCCAGGAACGTGTCAACTTCGCGATCGACACGGCCCGCAAGATCTACGAGGGGCGCGTTCAGAAGGGCAAGATGAGCGCGGGGGACCTCGAGCAGAAGATGGCGCTCATCTCGGGCACCACCTCGTGGGACGGCTTCGAGGACTGTGACCTCGTGATCGAGGCGGTCCCCGAGATCCCGGAGCTCAAGAAGAAGGTCTTCGCCGAGCTCGACGGCGTCTGCCAGCCCTCGGCTCTGCTCACCACCAACACCAGCGCCATCGGCATCAGCGAGCTGGGCGCTGCGACGAAGCGGCCCGAGAAAGTCGCCGGCCTCCACTTCTTCTACCCGGCCAACGTGATGAAGCTGGTCGAGGTCATTCCGGGCCTGGGCACCTCCGACGAGACGGTCGACGATCTGATGACCTTCACCAACGACATGCGCAAGGTGCCGGTGAAGGTCCAGGAGTGCGCCGGGTTCCTGGTCAACCGGCTGCTGATGCCGTACGTCGGCGAAGCCTGCATGGCGCTCGCCGAGGGGGCCGCCCCGGCCGAGGAGATCGACCGCCAGATGAAGGAGTTCGGCTGGCCGATGGGGCCGTTCTTCCTGCTCGATCAGCTCGGCATCGACATCTGCGTCCACGCCGGCCGCGTCATGCTCGACAGCTACGGTCCCCGGTTCGCCAATCCGCTGATCCTGGAGAAGCTGTTCGCCGCAGGCCGCTTCGGCAAGAAGACCGGCAAGGGCTTCTTCGCCTACGACGGCGAAGAGGAAGAGGCGAAGAGCTGGCTGGCAAAGACGATCGCGGACTGTCAGAAGGAGACCGGCGTGAAGGGCACGGCCTTCTCGGCCGAGCGGCTGATGTACCCGATGCTCAACGAGGCGATCGTCTGCCTGCAGGAGAAGGTCTCCAGCGCCAGCGACCTCGACATCGCGATGCTGGCGGGCGTCGGGTTCCCGATGGCCAAGGAGGGGCTGCTGCACTGGGCGGATGCGATCGGTCTGGACGTCGTGCTGGAAGGGCTCAAGGAATACTCCTCGAAGCTGGGTCCCAGGTTCTGGCCCGCGCCGCTCTTGAAGCGCATGGTGGCGGCCGGCTGGACGGGCCGGAAGTCCGGCAAAGGATTCTTCGACTACGTGTGATTCGTTCCCGGCCCGCGAGCGGGCCCCAGGCGCGGGAGGCGCCCCGAAATGGCAGAGTTCCAGACGCTCAACTTCTCGCTCAGCGAAGGAGTGGCCGTGGTGGCGATCAACAACCCACCGGTCAACGCTCTTTCGGAGCCGGTTTTCCGTGACCTGGCCGCGCTGCTGACGGAGCTCGACGCCGACAAGAGCGTGAAGGCGATCGTGCTGACGGGCGCGGGCAGCATCGCTTTCATCGCCGGCGCCGACATCAAGCAGATCGCCGAGCTCGGCAGCCCCGAGCAGGGCGAGAAGGCCTGTGAGGAGGGCAAGCAGCTCTTCGACAAGATCGAGAACTTCCGCGTCCCGGTGATTGCCGCCATCAACGGCATCTGCCTGGGCGGCGGGCTGGAGCTGGCGATGAGCTGCCACATCCGCATCGCCAGCGACAAGGCCAAGTTCGGCCAGCCCGAGATCAACCTGGGCATCATCCCGGGCCTGGGCGGCACCCAGCGGCTGCCGCGAATCGTCGGCCCTGCGAAGGCCACCGAGCTGATCCTCACCGGCGACCAGGTCACGGCCCAGGAAGCCAAGGCGATCGGCCTGGTCAACAAGATCGTCCCCGAGGTCGAGCTGCTGAAGCAGGCACGAGGCCTGGCGAAGAAGATCTCGACCAAGAGCCGCTGCGCCATCGAGGCCTCCATGGAGGCTATCGGCGCAGCCGTGCACAAGTCCCGCGCCGAAGGCATGCACGCCGAGAGCGCGATCTTCGGCCGTCTCTGCGCCACCGAGGACATGCGCGAGGGCGTCCGGGCATTCATCGAGAAGAGGCAGCCCGCCTTCAAGGACCGGTGATCGAGATGGACTTCAAGTTTACCGAAGAGCAGGAAGCAATCCGCGAGATGGTCCGCGACTTCGTGGACCAGGAGATGCGCCCGCGCGCCCAGGCGATCGACGAGGAAGAGAAGACCGACTTCAACATCATCAACAAGGCCGCCGAGCTGGGGCTGATGGGCGTCAGCCTCCCCGAGGAGTACGGCGGCATCGGCCAGGGGAAGGTCGGCTTCTGCATCTTCGTCGAAGAGATGTCCAAGGGCTGCGCCGGCACGGCCACCGCCATCGGCTGCCACCAGTCGATCGGCGCGATGACGATCGTCGTCGACGGCACGCCCGAGCAGAAGCAGAAGTACCTGCCCGACATGGCGGCCGGCAAGAAGATCGGCGCCTTCGCCCTCACCGAACCCAACGCCGGCAGCGACGCGGCTGCGATCCAGACGACGGCCACCAAGGACGGCGACTACTGGATTCTGAATGGCCGCAAGCAGTGGGTCACCAACGGCCCCTTCGCCAACGTCGTCACGGTTTTCGCCGTGACCGACAAGGGGCTCGGTGCGCACGGCGGCGTGACGGCGTTCATCGTGGAGAACACGTTCCCCGGTTACGTCGTCGGCACGAAGGACCACAAAATGGGCATCCGGGGCAGCGAGTCCTGCGAGCTCATCTTCGACAACTGCAAGGTCCCCAAGGAGAACATCCTCGGCCAGTTCGGCGCCGGCTTCCTGACGGCGATGCGCACGCTCGACATGGGCCGCATGACGCTGGCGGCCGGATGTCTCGGAGGCGCCAAGGAAGCGCTCAAGCTGAGCGTGAAGCACTGTAGCGAGCGCTTCCAGTTCGGTAAGCCGCTGGCGGAGCAGCCGGTGGTGCAGCAGTATCTGGCCCAGATGGCGGCGGACATCTACTCGATGGAGTCGATGATTTACCGCACCGCGGCGATGGCCGACAATGGCCAGAAGTACAGCCGCGAATCGGCCATCTGCAAGCTGTTCTGCTCGGAGACCAGCGGCCGGGTCATCGACACCGCGGTCCAGCTCCACGGCGGACTGGGCTACATGCGGGAGCACCCGATCGAGCGCATCTACCGGGACTGCCGGATCAACCGCATCTTCGAGGGCACGAGCGAGATCCAGAAGCTGGTCATCGCGCGCGACGTGCTCAAGAAGGGCGGGTACTAAGGCGGCTGCTATGCGAGTCATCGTCCTGTTGAAGCAGGTGCCCGACCCCGGGCAGATCGGCGTCTCCCGAACGAAGGGGACGCTGTTCGAGAAGGGGAAGCGGATCTTGAACCCGGCTGACGAGCACGTGCTCGAGCTGGCCGCGGAGCTCAAGAGCAAGGAGCAGGCAGACTTCGTGGCGCTCGCTTCGGGCCCGGAGCCCGTAGTCGAGGTGCTGCGCCGGGCGTACGCGTTCGGTGCGGACCAGTGTTACCACCTGGTCGAGGAGCTCGACGAGGGTGACCACTTCGCCAAGGCGCGGGCGCTGGCCGGCGCGATCCGGCTGATCGCCAAGGAGCGCGGAGAGGTCGACCTGGTGCTGGCGGGCAAGGGCTCGCCAGCGTGGGGCGCAGGGCAGACCGGCGCCCGGATCGCAGCCGAGCTGGAGCTGCCCCAGGCCCTCTGGGTAGCGAAGCTGCGAGTGCACGGGCGCGAGCTCGAGGCGACCCAGCTGGCCGGAGGCGAGGAGCAGGTCCGGCGCGTGCCGATGCCTGCCCTGGTCACGGTCGACCCCTCGGCCAACAAGCCTCGCATCCCGAACGCGCTTCTGCTGATGAAGGCGTTCAAGCGGGAGGTCAAGAAGCTCGGGCTCGAAGAGCTGGGACTGACGCCGGACGCTTTCGCCGCCGGCAGCACGCAGGTGCGGATCGTGAGGACCTACGCGCCGGATTGAGGCGCCAGCGGTACGGAACCGGAAAGAACCCTATGCACGTCACGCAGATCGTTTCGGAGAAATGCACGGGATGCGAAGATTGCGTCTTCGTTTGCACGCTCAAGGCCATCCGGATGGAGGGCGGCAAGGCGGTGATCCTGGAGCATTGCACCGACTGCAAGGATTGCTGGAAGCGCTGCGGGGACGGCGCCATCTACTCGGGAGAGGCCAGTGCAGCCGCTGCGGCCGGACCGCAGAAATCGACGGAAGACTGGCGCGGCGTGCTCGTCTGGCTCGAGGGAGACGATAGCGGGCTCCAAACGGCCTCGCGCGAAGTGCTGGCCGCCGGACGCCGGCTAGCCGACGACCTGGGAGTCTACCTCGAGGCCTACCTCGTCGGAGGCGCCGGCGCGGCGCGGGATGCGGTCTTCCGCGGTGTGGACCGGGTTCACCAGCGCGCGCCCGCGGCGACCCACACGGGTCTGGCGTCTGCCTACGAATCGCCGCTGCTCGGGTTGATCCGGGAGCGGCATTTCGAGATCGTGCTCTTCCCCGATTCGCTCCCGAGCTGGGAGCTGGCCCCCAGGCTGGCCCAGCGGCTCCAGACCACGCTCTACCCGCCCGTGTCGGCCCTGACGGTCGACTTCGAGACGCGCGACCTGCTCGGCACTATCCACGCCTACGGCGGCGCCTACTTCAGCGAGGTGACGACTGGCGGTGCGCGACCCCAGATTGCGCTGGTCCGCGGCAGCGCCTTCCCCGAGACGTCGGCCGACCCCTCCCGCGAAGGCGAGATCGTGCAGGCCGCCTGAGCCGAATTTCCTCTCCTTTCCATCGACCCAAGACCTACTAACCCCCATCCGATTGAACGACGAGGTCGTCCGATGAAGATTGCTGTTTGCATCAAACAGGTGCCCGACACATCCGCGGCGCTCAAGGTGAAGCCCGACGGCTCGGGCGTCGACACTGAAGGTCTCGAATTCGTGATCAGCCCGTATGACGAGTACGGACTGGAGGAAGCGCTTCGAACCAAGGAGAAGCTGGCCACCGGCGAAGTCGTCGTGGTCGCCCTGGGGCCCGAGCGCGTGGCCAAGGCGCTGCGAAGCGGCCTCGCCATGGGCGCCGACAGGGCCGTCCATCTGGCGGACGCGGCGTTCGACGGCTCTGATGCCATTGCCACGGCGCGAGCGCTGGCAGCAGCCTTGAAGAAGGCGGGCCCCTTCGACCTGGTCTGGGCTGGAAAGGAAGCGACCGACGACGGGATGTCGACGGTCGGCGCCGCGCTGGCCGAGTTCCTGGGCATACCCCACGCCAGCGAGGTCAAGAAGGCCGAGCTGAGCGCCGACAAGACGTCCATCACCTGCTGGAGCGAAGTCGAAGGCGGCACGGCGGTGGTCGAGGTGAAGCTGCCAGCAGTGTTGACCGCCCAGAAGGGTCTCAACGAGCCCAGGTACGCCTCGCTCAAGGGCATCATGATGGCCAAGAAGAAGGAGCTGGCTGTGTACACGCCGGCGGACCTGGGACTCACGGCCGAGCAAGTCGGCAAGAGCGGCTCGCCGAGCGAGGTGCTCAAAGTGGAGCCGCCGCCCAAGAAGCAGACGAACACGAAGCTCATCAAAGACCTGGAGCCCGACGCCGCCGCCAAGGAACTGGTGCGGTTGCTGCGCGAAGAAGCCAAGGTCATCTGAACCGACTTTTTTCACTGAATCGATCTTCACGGAGGAACTGCTATGGGCTCTGAAATCTGGGTAGTCGCCGAGCATCGCGGGGGCCAGTTGAGACGGCCGACCTTGGAGGCGCTGGGCGCGGCGCGGCAGCTGGCAGGGGCAGCCGGGGCGGCTGTGGCCGCGGTCGTGCTGGGCAAGAACGCCGGCGGGCTGGCTGCCGAGCTGGGCAAGCATGGGGCTGCCCGCGTCCTCTGGGTGGACGAGGAGAACCTCGACGTCTACTCGAGCGGTGGTTACACCCACGCGCTGACCGAGCTGGCGCGCGCTCACAAGCCGCTGGCGATCGTGTTCGCGGCGTCGTCGCAGGCGCGCGATTTCGCACCTCGTGCGGCGGCGCGGCTCGGCACGGGTCTTCTGCCGGACTGCATCGAGCTGGGCTGGGACACCGGCAGCGGCCGGGTTTCGGCCAAGCGCTTCATCAATTCCGGCAAGGCGCTCGCAACCGTGCAGGTCAAGACCAGCCCGGCCCTCGTGACCACTCGGCCGAAAGCCTTCGCTCCGGCAGCCGCGGACGGCGCCGGGGCCGAGACGGTGAAGTGCGACGTCAAGGTCGACGCTGCCCAGTGCTACGGCAAGGTCAAGGAGTACGAGCAGCCCGCCGCGACCAAGGTGGAGCTGACGGAAGCGGACGTCGTCGTCTCGGGCGGCCGCGGGATGAAGGGTCCGGCCGAGTTTGCCGTGCTGGAAGAGCTGGCGCAGGTGCTCGGGGCCGCGATCGGGGCCTCCCGGGCGGCCGTCGACGCCGGCTGGCGCGAGCACGCTTCCCAGGTCGGCCAGACCGGCAAGGTCGTCACGCCAAAGCTCTACATCGCCTGCGGCATCTCGGGCGCCATCCAGCACTTGGTCGGAATGACGAACTCCAAGATCATCGTGGCGATCAACAAGGACGCCGACGCGCCTTTGATGAAGCTGGCCGATTACGCCGTCGTCGGCGATCTGTTCCAGCTGGTGCCCGCGTTGACGCAGGAGTTCAAGCGCGTGCTGGAGAAGTAGGAGACAGTAGCCAGTAGTCAGTAGACAGTAGAGTTCGAGGAGGCCACGGCGGCTCGGGGCCCACTGAGGCTGAGCCCGTCTGGGATCGAACCTGACCGGAAAGTGTTGCTGCCTTACCGCTACTGTCTACTGTCTACTGGCTACTGGCTACTGGCTACTCCTGCTCCCCTCGCCGGCGCGCACCAGGGCCATGAGGGCCTCGGAGGCGCCGGATTCGACTGCGCGGGCGAGCTCGACGTGGCCGGAGCTGGCGAGATAGGCGGCCAGGTCGACGGAGAAGCGGTGCCAGTCGGTGACGCGGGACAAGATGTCGTCGGTGTTACGAGTCGTCATTTTGGTCGTCTCCAGGCTTGACCTTTGGGCCTCAGTCGTACAGAATGTCTGGGCTACTCTTGGTACAGAACGTAGTTGCTCACGGGAGTGTGAAAGTCTCCGAGGGAAGGGAGAATAGCGCGTCCGCTGCTGAAACAGTGCTGAAATGGGCTGAAATCTGGCCCCCGAACAGCAGGCAGCTTGGCGATGGGGTGTGGCGGCTATTCCCTACGGAAGACACGGCTCTCCAGTGAAACTGACTACCGGGACGTAGCCGGCCGCCGGGTGGCGTCCGACCCGTGTTGAAAAATAGTGCGGGCCAGCCAGGTCTAGAATATCTCCCCCTGGTCGATCGGACTGGTTCGACACTCAGATGACGGAGGAGGGCAGCCGATCTGCCCCGAACGAGCCATGCTCTTGAAAGATCTCGTGAAGAAGTACCGCCGCGCGCGCAAGTGGCAGCAGCGCGATCTGGCGGCCAAGGTGGGCGTTTCACAGAACTACATCTCGAAGATTGAGCTCGGGCAGGCCGTTCCGAGATCCGAGAGGTTTCGTGAGCGGCTTTCGGCGGCGCTCGCCATCCCTCGAGCACAGATGCTGGAGGCCTACGCGGAGTCGAAGCTGACTCCGGACGAGGTCGCCGCGCTCCGCAGGTTCGCGACCCGCACCCTCAAGGAGAAGCCGCGCGATGAGCTGCTCTCCAACGAGGAAGAGTCGCTGCTCGAGAAGTTCCAGCGCCTGGGTCAGCGCGAGCGCAAGGAAGTCATCGAGTTCATCGGGTTCAAGCTGCGCCGCCTGGGCGACGAGCTGACGAGCGCCTGAGCGCGCCGGTCAGTTTCGACGCCCGGTACGACGAAGCGGGGGCCGGTGCACATCGTTTTGCGAATGGCCGCTCCCGGCCGGAGCTGGGGTGCGTTACTCTGGAGCACCGTGAGCGCCGCCGTGCATCCATCCGGCTCGGGGGCACCGGTTCACTCCGCGTCCCGGGAGTGACCCGCAGGCACACAACTTGCGGCCCTGTTCGCCGAACCCTCACGGGATGGGAGAGACTCGAGATGACGCACTTCAGGAAGATTGCCGTGATTGGCGGCGGCACCATGGGGCAGGGAATTGCCCAGGTAGCCGCAACCTCGGGGATCGAGGTGGTCCTGGTGGAGATCTCCGAGGAGCGCGCACAGCAGGTTCAGCGCGAGCTGGGCCTGCAGCTGGACGCCCAGATCGCCAAGTGGGGCTTGACCAAGTCCGAGAAGCGGGCGATCCTGGCGCGCGTGGAAGTCACCGCCGACAAGGAGGGGTTCGGTCCCGTCGACCTGGCGGTCGAGGCCGTGCCGGAGCGGCTCGCGGTCAAACAGCAAGTCTTCCGCGATCTCGAGCGCGTGCTGGGACCCGACGTCGTGAAGGTGACCCACACGGCCACACTCTCTGTCAGCGAGATCTCGCAGGTGCTGCAGCACCCGGAACGGGCCATCGGCATGCACTTCCTGCCGCCCGTTTACCGCGTACCCGTGGTCGAGGTGGTTCGAGGCCTTGCGACCTCGGCGGACACCTTTGCGACGGTGACGCAGTGGATCTCGGTGCTCGGCAAGACCTCCGTCGAGGTCAACGAGTACCCGGGCTACATCACGACTCGCGGCATCGTGCCGATGCTGAACGAGGCGATGCACATGGTGATGGAGGGCGTCGCCAGCGCCAAGGACGTCGATGCGGCGCTGAGGCTGGGCTTCGGCCTGGAGATGGGGCCCCTGGGAATGGCCGACCGGATCGGCCTCGACCAGGTGCTTCTCTGGATGGAGTCGCTCTTCCACGAGCTGGGGGAGCTCAAGTACCGGCCGTGCCCGCTGCTCCGCAAGATGGTGCGCGCCGGCCACCTCGGCGTGAAGACCGGGCGCGGTTTCTTCTCTTACGTCAGTCCTGTTCCAGGCAGTCCGGCCGTGCCGGCGTGAGGTGACCATGATCGTCGTCGTGCTCAATTGCGGCTCGAGCACCGTCAAGTTCCAGGTCTTCGAGATGCAGGGGGAGCACACGCTGGCCACGGGCCTGGTCGACCGGATCGGGATGGCGGAGGCGACGCTCTCGTACGCACCCGCCGGGAAGCCGGCGCATCGCGAGAGCCCGGACGTGCTCGACCACGGTCAGGCCGTGGAGCAGATCCTTTCAATCCTGACCGACCGGCACCGGGACGGAGTCCTGGAGGATCGCTCGCAGATCGGCGCCATCGGCCACCGGGTTGTGCACGGCGGCGAGAGCTTCACGGAGAGCGCGCTCATCACCGATCGGGTCCTGGCCTCGATCCGGGAGTGCGTCGACCTGGCGCCGCTGCACAACCCGCCGAACCTGAAGGGCATCACCGCCTGCTCGCGCGTGCTGCCCGGGGTTCCCCAGGTGGCCGTTTTCGACACCGCATTTCACCAGACGATGCCGGAGCGCTCCTATCTCTACGCGCTCCCCTACGTGCTCTACAAGAGACACCGCATTCGCCGCTACGGCTTTCACGGGACCAGCCACTCTTACGTCTACCAGCGGTTCCTCTCCGTGACCGGCGCCGGCCCCAAGCACGGGCTGCGCGTCGTGACGTGCCATCTGGGCAATGGCTGCAGCGTGGCTGCCATCCAGGACGGCAAGGTCGTCGACACCTCCATGGGCATGACACCCCTGGAAGGACTGGTCATGGGAACCCGTTGCGGCGACCTGGACCCGGCGCTCATCCTGCACGTGATGGGCAAGGAGGAGCTGACGCCGGCCCAGGCGACGACGCTGATGAACAAGCACAGCGGTCTCTACGGCCTCTCGGGCGTCAGCTCCGACATGCGCGAGGTGCTCCAGGAGGCGAGCAGCGGGAACCGCATGGCGGCTCTTGCGGTGGACGTGTTCTGCTACCGGCTAAGGAAGTACGTGGGGGCCTACGCGGCCGCGCTGGGCGGGCTCGACGGCCTGGTGTTCACCGGGGGCATCGGCTGCAACGCCTCACACGTCCGCGCCCGCGCTTGCGAGGGGCTGGAGTTCCTGGGGCTCGCCCTCGACACCACCGCTAACGACCTGGCGCCCGGGGACGTCGAGACGCGCGTCTCTTCGAGTCAGATCGAGGCCTGGGTCATCCCGACCAACGAGGAACTCGTGATCGCGCGCGATACGGCCCGGCTGGTCGCCCCCGCAACTGCGGCTTAGGAAGTAGAGAGGAGCCATCCCGGCTTGACCGCGGGGCGCCGGCAGGCCAGAATGATCCTGGGGCCGGGCACGCTTCGATGAGCATCTACTTCCACATCCTCGGACTCGAGGAGATTGACGCATTGCGTCAACCTCTCCGGTTGCTTTCGGAGAACACTGACGAGGTCGTCCGGGAGTGGTTCGAACTCTACCAGCTCAGGTTCCCCGAAGGCGGGCTGCCCGACGCGGCGGCGATGGCGGCGGTCTATGCGGCGGACCTGGACGAGATGCTCCGGGCGCTGCTCGAGCGCGACATGGAGCGGTTTGCGACGCTGGAGCGGTCGGCGGGGGCGGAGCTGGCCCGGTCGGTGAGCTACGCCGAAGTGGTAGCGGTGCTGCACCTGTTCGAGGAGGCCTCGACGCGCGTGCTGGAGCGACGAGCCAAGGAGCCCCTGCCGCCGGACACGTACCTGATCCTGGACAAGGTGTCCCACTGCCGCATGATCCTGTTCGCCGATGCCTTCTTCGCGTCGCGGGACCGAGTCCTAGGGCGCGCCGACCTCGAGTCAGCGCCTGGCCCGGGGGCGCCCGACAGCTTCCACGGCATCGTTGGGAAGAGCTCGGCCATCATGAAGGTGCTCGAGCAGGTGCGAGCCGCGGGCCGCGGGAGCGGGAGCGTGCTCATCGCTGGCGAAAGCGGGACGGGCAAGGAGATGGTGGCCCGCGCCATCCACGAGTGCTCGGGCGATCCGAAGCGCCCGTTCGTGCCGGTCAACTGCGCGGCGCTGCCGCCCGAGCTGATCGAGAGCGAGCTCTTCGGACACCGCAAGGGCTCCTTCAGCGGCGCGCTGGACGAGTACATCGGGCTCATCCGGGCGGCCGACGGCGGCACGCTCTTCCTCGACGAAGTCACCGAGATGGACCAGCAGACCCAGGCGAAGCTCTTGCGGGTCCTTCAGGAGCGACTGGTGCGGCCGGTCGGCTCCACGCGTGAGATGAGCGTTGAGATTCGCGTTCTCGCGTCGACCAACCGGGCACCCGATCAGGCGGTGGACGAGGGGCTCTTGCGCCGTGACCTCTATTACCGGCTCCAGACCCACGTCATCAAGATCCCGCCGCTGCGAGACCGAGTGGAGGACATCGCGCTGCTAGCGACGCACTTCATCGCCAGCTGCAATCAGCGCCAGAAGCGCGACGTGGCAGGGCTCCATGCGGCGGCGATGGACATGCTCTTGCGCTACGACTGGCCCGGTAATGTGCGGGAGCTCTCGAACGTGATCGAGCGGGCGTTCACCTTTGGCCTTGGGCAGTGGATCAGCACGGTCGACCTGCCGGAGGAGATCTCGGGCGGGGGGCAGGCGGTCTCCGCCGCCGGCGCACTTTCGCGTCCAACGGAGGAGACGCGGGGCGGCGTGCGGACCGTGGCCCAAGCCGAGCGCGACGCCCTGGTGCGGGCCCTGCAGGCGACGGCGGGCAACAAGGTGCGGGCCGCCCGGATGCTGGGGATCAGCCGCCACGGTCTCTACTCCAAGCTCAAGAAGTTCGGGCTGGAGTAGCCGCCCCCCGGCGGTACAGGCGTTGGAGCTGCCGGGCACACCCGGCGGGGTCAAGCGCCGGGCGCAAGCGCGCGGTGGAGTAGCCGCTTCAGGGTAGCCAGCTCGACGGGGCGCGCCGTGTAGAAGATGGCTCCCAGACGGCGCACGGCCCGCTCGCGCTCCGGGTCGTGACGGGTGGTCACGAAGCAGACGCGGGAATCGCGCCAGGCACCGGCGATCATCTCTAGCACTTGCAAACCGTCCGCATCCGGAAGCGGATCGTCGACGAGTACCAGGGCTCGCGGCGCAGCCATCAGGTGGGGGACCACGTCGCTTCCGGTCCGGACGCGGTCCAGCCGGGCCCCTTTCGGAAGCGCGGCCCGGAGGGTCTCGGCCAGCGCGTCATCGTTGCTGATCAGCAGCAGGCTCGCACGGCTCATGCCGACTCGTCACGCAACACTCGGGCCATCCCAGGCCGGGGGGAGCGAGGTTGGCGCCCATGCAGGCGTGTCGTATACTGGGAGCGATGCTTCGCAGAACCAGGACGGGTCAGGGCATGGTCGAATACGCGCTGATCGTCTCGATGATGGCGATGGTGATCATCGGGGCCGCCACCGCCGTCGGTCTCGCCGTGCAGCGCACGCATCAGAAGGCCGCCGATAACATCGATCGGTAGCGTCAGGCTTCAGGAGTCAGGGATCAGGCTTCAGGAGTCAGGCTTCAGGAGTCAGGAGTCAGGCCTCACTCCTCGAGCCTCGAGCCTCGAGCCTGACTACGGATTGAAGACGGGCTTCTCGGCGCCGCGGTGGCACATGAAGCAGGTTGCGCGGGGGCCGTTCGGATCGGTGAAGTACTTCTCGTTGAGGCTGGCGACCAGGTCGATCATCATGCGGGCGTCGCGCTTGTGGTCCTTGTCGTCGGAGCTGAAGTCGCCCTTGACGTGGCAGAAGTCGCACTTCTTGCCCAGCGCGGCGGCAAAGGTTTTCATCACCTTGACCAGCTCGGGCTTCGCCAGGCCCTTGAGCTTCTGCACGTTCTTGAGCTCGCCCAGCTCGTCGGAGTCGGCCCGCGCAGGTCCGGCTCCCGGGCTGCACGTGATGACGAGGGCCACGGCCAGGGGTATCAAGCGTCTCAAGGGGCCTCCTGGAGTTCGCCGGCGAGGACCGCAGTTCCCCCGTTTGCCCTCGCCCGTCGACGAAAACCGGGCCTATTGTACCCACCGGCCCGTCAGCGGGCAAGACCTCTACGACGCCCCAGCTCGCGCTCTACGGCCGCGATGCGCGACTCGATGGTAGCCAGGCGGTTGAGCGCGCCGACCAGCCCTAGCCTGAGCGAGCCCGCCAGCTGGGCGCGGCCCGGGTCGCCGGAGGCGTTGTTGAGGTGCATCCTCAGATCGGTGGCATCCCGACGCAGCATGCTCTGCTCCCTGAGACGTACCTTCAGCTCGAAGCGCAGGTCACCAGCGGGCAGCCGTTCCACGATCGGCAGTCCCGCCAGGACGGCAGCCTCGGGGACGCCGGCCGTCGGAACCTCGACGGGCAGCGTGCCGACCGGTGGCGCCGGCAACGGCTGGGCGAGAAGCGTCGCAGCCAGTGCGCCCACAAGGAGCATGGCCGCCACGAGCAATCCGCGTCCCTTCACAGCACCAGTCTAGCGCCGCCAGGCCCGGTCCGCTACCGGGAAATTTCGTCCGCGACCCGTGCGCCTGTGTAGTAGACTCAGCCCGACTCGTCCGGAGGAAGCATGTCAAAAGGTCAGATGCTGGTCGTGGATGACGAAGAGCGCATCCTCGAGCTGTTCAAGGGAATCTTCGCGGGCACCTACGACGTCTACACGGCGACGTCGGGCCCGGGAGCCCTGGAGCTCTTGGGCAAGCACCCCATCCACGTTCTGCTGGCTGACTACCACATGGAGGGGATGACGGGCAGCGAGCTGCTCGTCAAGGTCCGGGAGCAGTACCCCAACATCGTCCGGCTGCTCATCACCGGGTACCCCGACATCGAGGCGCTGGCCGATGCCATCAACCGCGGGCAGATCTACGGCTTCATCCGCAAGCCCTGGGAGGTCGGCGAGCTTCGCATCATGCTGAAGCACGCCCACGACCACTACGTGGTGATGGAAGAGAACCGCACACTCACCCGCGAGCTGAAGAAGGACAATTTCTCGCTCCACAACATCTTCGCCAGCCTCGCCAGCGGCCTGATGGTCATCGATACCAGCCTCCGCATCTACCTCGTCAACCCCGCCGGCGCCAAGCTCTTCGGCCTCGATGCCGAGGACGCCAAAGGCCGCAGCGTGCTCGACTTTCCGACGCTGGCTCCGCTCTTGCCCGTGGTGAAGGAGACCATCCAGCAGAAGTCGAACCAGGACTACCAGGAGATGGAGGTCGAGTCCGACGGCGAGACTCGCACGATCGGCCTGGGAACGGCGCTGATCGGCTTCGGAACGCACCCCCTCTACGGCGACGACTCGTCGCTGCAGGGCGTCATCGTGCTCTGCCGCGACATCACCGAAAAGAAGCGGTTGGAACAGCAGCTGATCCACTCCGAGAAGCTCGCGGCCATCGGTCTCTTGGCGGGCGGCGTGGCCCACGAGATCAAGAATCCCCTCTCCGTCATCCTCGGCTACACGGAGCTTCTGCTCGAGAGCAAGCCCGACGACAAGACGATGACCGAGAGCCTTCAGAAGATCCAGCGGCAGGCGGAGCGCTGCCGCAACATCGTCGGCAACCTCCTCAAGTTCTCCCGCAAGTCCGACGTCGACGTGGTGCCGATCAACGTCAACCAGACGCTGGCCGAGACCCTCGAACTGCTCGGCAAGCAGCTGCTGGTGCAGAACATCAAGGTGGAGCAGGATTACAGCTCCATGCTGCCGCCCTTCTGGGGCAACGAAAGCGAACTTCAGCAAATCTTCTTCAACCTCATCGTCAACGCCAAGGATGCCATGGAGAAGACCGGCGGCGTCCTGATGGTCAAGACGATCAACGGCGAGAGCTACATCAAAGTCGTCATCGGCGACACGGGACCCGGAATCCCGCCCGACGTCGCCAAGAAGATCTTCAGCCCCTTCTTCACGACCAAGGCCGCCGGCAAGGGCACCGGGCTGGGGCTTTCGATCGTCCAGAGCATCATCGACAAGTACCGGGGCACCATCACGCTCGACACCAAGCCGGGTGAGGGCACCGCGTTCGCCATCACGCTTCCGAAGGGCGAGGGCGGTCAGGTCAAGCCCAAGTCCGAGGAGATGCAGCTGGTCTCGGAGGACCAGGAGCGGCTGCGCGTCATGCTGGTCGACGACGAGGACGACATCCGTGCGCTCTGCAAGGAGATCTTCCTCAACGACAACCATATCGTCACGGAGTTCTCCAGCGGGTTCGACGCCATCGAGGCCGTCAGGACTGACAAGGTCGACATCATCTTCCTGGACCTCAAGATGCCGAAGATCAGCGGCATCGACACCTTCAAGCGCATCAAGGCGATCAACCCAGCCGTCCCGGTCGTCATCGTTACCGGCAGCCTCGAGGACTCCATGGCCAAGGAAGTCTTCGGCCTCGACGCCTTCGACATCATCGACAAGCCCTTCAAGGTCGCCGACCTGAAGAAGGTCATCAAGAAGTTCAACCTCCTCAAGGGCAAGCGGTCAGGGCAGGGGTGAGGCTTGAGGCTTGAGGAGTGAGAGCAGACTCCTGATCCCTGAGGCCTGATCCCTGACTCCTGATCCCTGAGGCCTGAAGCCTGATCCCTGAGGCCTGAGGCCTGAAGCCTGATCCCTGAGGCCTGAGGCCTAGAAAAACAGCTGCAGGCCGAAGGCGGCGACGAGGCCGACCACTAGCATCAGGACGCCGCGAGCCAGGCGGGTCTTTACGGCGTCGGAGCCTGTCGAGGGGGCGGGCCGCACGACGGGCGTCGGGGCGGGGGCGGGAGCCACGGCGGCGCTAGCAGCGGTCACGGATGCCAGGGCATCGACTCTGCCCAGGCCGAAGCGCGTGTCCTTGCCGGGCTCACCCAGGTCGACGGCGCCTGTGATCAACAGCCGCTCGATCTCGGAGGCGGTGGCGCGGGGCCGGGCCTGCTTGATCAGGGCCGCGATACCGGCGACAACCGGGCAGGCCATCGAGGTGCCGTTCAAGGAACGCATCTGGCCGCCGGGCGCGGTGCTGAGGATGCCGTGACCGGGGGCCGCGAGATCGGGCTTCGTGTAGGTGACGCCGTTCCAGGTGGTCTCGGCGCCGGTGGAGAAACCGGGAGCCGCGTCGGCGAGGTCGGTCGCCCCGACGGCCAGCGCCGTGGGATAGGCAGCTGGGATGATCTCGGCGCCGGGACCCGCGTTGCCGGAAGCAAAAACCGGAAGCATATCCGCGTCGCGCCAAGCCTGCACTGCGTCCCAGAAGAAGGTGTCTTCGCTGCCGATGTCCTTCATCTGCTTCCGATCGACGCCCCAGGAGCAGCTCACGATGGCCGGCCGGTCGTTGGTGCTGGGATTACCGTCCGGGTCCAGCATCCACTGCATCGCGGCCAGCAACTTGGAGAGCTCGCCGCTTCCTTCCGCGTCGAGCGCCTTGGCCACGATCAGCCGCGCACCCGGCGCCACGCCGATGCCGTCGCCGCCGGCGCAGATGCTGCCGGCCGTGTGCGTACCGTGTCCCTCGTCGTCGTAGGCCGCGGTCTTTCCGTTGACGAAGTCCTTGAAACGCAACACTCGTCCGTCGAGGGCCGGGTGGGCTGCATCGACGCCGGTGTCGATGTGGCCGATCACGACGCCCTCGCCGCGCCCGCCGAACTTCGACCACGCCTCGCGGGCGCGGACCTTGTCGACGGCCCAGCTGCTGCCGGCTGCCAGCGCCGAGGCGCCGGCCTTGCGCAGGAGCTCCTGGCGAGGGATGGCCTGGATGCGAACGTCACGGTAGATGCGCTCCACGTCCGACCGCCCCGCCAGCTCACGGATCAGCGCCGGATCGGCATCGACGAGCACGGAGTTGGCGATCCAGAGCTCCTGGGCCCTCGGCGTCGGCGCAGCCGGTACGACCGAGGCGCGCACGCCCGGGGCCAGCGGGGTGGCCTTGAAGCTTGCCAGCGGCCGCGAAGCCAGCTCGGAGAGAAGCACCGCGGCGGCCCGGCGGGCCTCTTCGCGTCGCAAAGCCATCCGTACGGCCGCATCCGCCGCCGAAAGCTGTCCCACCGGGGCGCTCCCGCGCTGACCCCGCATCCGGATCAATACCCGCACCGTCGAAGCCCCGGACCCGAGAGCCCTCTGGACTGCCGGCGTCAACTTCTGGCGAGCGGGACTCCAGGATTCCTGGGCGCTCGCGGACGCGAGGCCAAGTGCGGCTGCCAGCAGCAGGGTCCAGGAGCGGGTGAACGTCATGCGCGATGGGCCTCCTCGAAAGTTCGCAAAATTATGAGAACAGGGGACCGAAGCGTCAAGCCGGAAACTGGCGATTTCGAGACGGCTGCTATAATGCTGGCGGCGTGACACAGAGGACGCGAAAGCTCATGATCGGGGGCGTCGCGCTGGCCGTGCTGGGCGCAGCCATCGCCGGCGGCGTCGCCTTTTTCGTCATCTCGAAGATTCAGGACCCGGCCCTGGTCGGCACGCTGGTGCAGGACCTCCTGAAACCACTCTTCCCGGCCAAGATAGAGATCAAGGAGATTGTCTACAGGCCGCTGGCCCAGGGCGAGGCGACCGGGGTCTCCGCCTTCCACACCGGCTTCCCGGAGAAGCCCCTCTTCAAGTGCGAAAAGCTGGCCCTGGGACTGAAACCCAAGGAGCTGCGCACGGGCAACCTCGTCCTGACGCACGTCAAGCTGAATGGCTGGCAGCTCAACATCGTCCGAAACCCGGACGGTAGCATGAACCTGCCGGCGGCCCTCATGCGGCGGGCGGCCGTAAGCCTGCCGGACCTTTCGACGGCAATGTTGGCAACGGCCGGCTTCATGGCGGGCAAGCAGCTGGCCGTGGAGCTGATCGAGCTCGAGAACGGCGAAATCTCGTTCGAAGACAAGCTGCTCGGCCAGACGTTCAAGTGGAGCGCCATCAAAGGGCGCGGTGCCCTCAAGGACGGACAGATCGGTTTCGAATCGGTCGAGGGGAAGCTGCTCGAATCGATGCCGCTCACCTGGCGGGGCCAGTTCGGGCTTCCGCCGCAGCCTTCGGTCAACGGCTCGCTACAGCTGGCCGGCCTCGATCTCAAAGTCCTGCAGTCGAAGGTACCGTTCCTGGCAGGCTGGACCTCGATGGGGGCCCCTCCCTGGTCGGGCGCCATCAGGATCAACACCTCCATCCAGTGGAGCTCTGGCGGGGGGGGCGAGCTCAAGACGGACCTCCAGTTCGAGCAAGCCAGCGTGAGCGAGCCCTTCCTGACCCGACAGTCGCTCGGCATATCGAGCGGAACGGGCAAGATCCAGGCGAAGCTCGCGCCCGGTCAGGGAATCGCCGGCTCCTTCGAGTTGACGCTCGGAAAGACCAACGTCACGCCGCTAGGGCCGGGTGTCATGCTTGCCTTCGACGGCCTCAACGTCGCCGCGGACTTCGACGGTCCGACGATCGTCCTGAAGACCTGCGAAGGCAATCTGCTCGGGGGACAGTTGACCGCCAAGGGCACCCTGCAGGGACTGTTCGGCGAGCTCGATGTGACCGCGGCGCGACTGCCGATAGAGCCGCTGCTGGCCAAGACCACGGTCATGAAGGACCACCCGTGGGCGCGAGGCGCCATCGTGCAGAAGGCCGCGGGGAGGTTCGGCGTGGGACAGCTCAGCTTCTCGGAGCTCGACATCATGGTGGCCGGTTCGAACGTGAAAGGCAGCGGAACGGTCCGAGCCTCAGACGGGGGCGGCTATGAGCCGGTCGACGTCAACGGAACGGCGGAGCTGGACGGCACCACGCTCGGGATGCTCTTCGGATTCGAGAACCCGGGCCGGGTGACGGGCAAGGCGAGCGTGAAGTTCGCGGTGAAGCCCAACGCCTTCACGGCGGAGTTCCGGTCTGGGGACTTCGCCATCCAGGGCGGCCACCCGGAGCTCAACTTCCGGGCGCTGGCGGCCAACTTCAACGGTCTTCGCCAGCAGAGGGACGGCAAGTCGCAGGTCGCCTGGTCAGCCAACGTACGGTCCGGCTCCTTCACGATGCTGTGGCCCGCTCTGCTGAAGGCGGCATCGCTCCCGGTCGAGGGACCGGTGAAGATGGACAGCGGCGAAGGCGCACTGATGTTCGACGCCCAGGGGCTCCATGTGCTGAACTTGAGATGCTCCAGCCCCCAGGTGACGCTCTCCGGCAAGCTCCTGATCGACCCCGCAGCGCGGCTTTCCGGCGAGCTCGACATGGAGGCCTACTCGGTTCCCGGCGTGCCGGCAGTCCGCAACTCGTCGGTGGTCTCCGGCACGATCGCGGCGCCTGAGCTCACGCCGCGATGATCAACCTCAAATCGATCCGGAGCATCCCGCGGATCGGCGACATCACGGCGGTACTAGTCCGCCACGGTCTGGAGCACTTCGCCGAGCAGCTGGGACTACCGATTTACCAGAAGCTGCGGACGCTGATCAGCGGGCCACCCGGCCTGGAGCTGCAGAGCACCCTTCCCGAGCGACTCCGGAACGTGCTGCAGGACCTGGGGCCGACCTTCATCAAGTTCGGGCAGGTGCTCTCGACCCGCCACGACCTGATCCCCGAGGATTTCATCCGGGAATTCAGCCAGCTCCAGGACCACGTGCCGCCGATGCCTTACGAACGCGTGGCGGCGGTGCTCGAAAGCGAGCTCTCCCAGCCGCCGGAGAAGCTCTTCAGGGACATCGAGCACGAGGCGATTGCGGCGGCCTCGATCGGCCAGGTCCACCGCGCGCACCTGCCGGACGGGCGGCAGGTCGTGCTGAAGGTCCAGCGCGAGGGGATCTCCGACATCATCCGCTCCGATATCGACATCCTCTACTATCTGGCGCACACGCTCCAGACCTCGGAGCTGCTGGAGGCCTCGACATTCGACCCCGTCGGCATCATCGGCGAGTTCGCGCGCTCCATCACGCGCGAGCTCGACTACGTGCGCGAGGCGCAGAACATGGTGACCTTTCGCCGCAACTTCGCCGACACGCCTCGCGTGCGGATTCCGGAGGTCTACCTCGACCTCTGCACGCACCGGGTGCTCGTGATGGAGTACATGCGCGGCACGCGCGGCAACCGCATCGACCCCAAGACGGTCAATGGCAAGGCGCTGGCGGAGATCGGCGCGCGGGCCGTGCTCCAGCAGGTCTTCAAGGACGGCTGCTTCCACGCTGACCCGCACCCGGGAAACATCCTGATCCTCGACGGCAACACCATCTGCTTCCTCGATTTCGGGATGGTGGGACGGCTGTCGCTGAAGATGAAGGACAACATCTCGCGGCTGCTGGTGTCGCTCATCGGACGGGATTACGACGCCCTGGCCCGCGAGCTGGTCTACGTCGGGGAGCCGGTGCAGGAGATCGACCTCGACCGATTCAGCACGGCGCTGATGGACACGCTCGACCCCTTCTACGGCGTGGCGCTCAAGAACCTCGACCTGGGCCTGCTCATCCGAAGCATCATGAAGCTGCTGGTGCAGCACCAGCTCAAGCTGCCGTCCAACTACGCCATGATGCTCAAGGCGCTGATCAGCATCGAGCACATGGCCAAGACGCTCGACCCCGAGTTCGACATCATCCAGGAGGCGCGCCCCTTCGTGGAGGAGCTGGTCATCGAGCGTTGGCACCCCCAGCGGCTGATGAAGGACGCCCACCTGGGGCTGCTCGACTTCGCCTCCTTCATGAAGCGGACACCGAGCCAGCTGACGAAGCTGCTCCACAAGATGCAGCACGGCAACTTCTCGATCGAGTTCATGCACCGCGGGCTCGACCCGCTCTCGCACACGCTCGACAAGCTGTCGAACCGCATCTCGTTCTCGCTGGTCATCAGCGCGCTGATCATCGGCTCCAGCTTCATCATGACGACCAACATCCAGCCGACGATGTTCGGCTACCCCTGGATGGGCGTCTGTGGCTACATGGCCGCCGGTTTCCTCGGCTTCTGGCTGGCGATCGGCATCCTGCGGAGCGGGAGACTGTAAGCAGGAGAAAGCCGGCGGCGGTTACCCGCCACCGGCCGGAATCGCTCCCCAGAAGGCTCAGCCGATGCGAGCCTCGAGCTTGTCGAGGTCGATCAGCAGCGCGCGGATCTGGGTGGTCAGGTCGAGATCCTGAACGAACTCGGCGTTGAGCATGCGGCGGGCGTCCTTGAGCACCAAGGTCAGCTCGCGGAGCTGCTCGACCGGCATCGCTGCCAGCTGGGCCAGCACCTCGTGGACGCCCTTGAAGTCGCGGAAGTCCAGCGCCGAGCGGATGCGCTCGACCAGCGCCTGGCAGCGCTCCTCGTTCTTGACGACGTCATCGATGAAGCGATCTTCGATCCGGCTGGGATCGCAGTCGTTCTGGATGGGCGCCGCCGCCGCGGCTCGGCCAGCGCCGTCCCACGGGAGGATGCTGACGTAGCCGTCGAGGATGCGGGGATGCTTCCTGAGGATGTAATCGTAACGATCCATTCTGAGCCCTGTCGACTCGTCGAACAGGGGATCGCCCCCCAGGTAGACCGTGCTCTTCGGGTCGCCGTACGGGTTCAGCTGACTGCTGACCAGGTATCGGTCTATGTACGCCCGCTGCGCGTCGCTCAAGGCGACGGCGAACACGTTGCTGGTGAAAACGAAGGAAACGACCAGGAGAACCGAAATGGAGCGCTTCAGCAGATTCATCGGGTCCTCACTCCTTTGAGCAAGGTCCTGACAAACCGGATCCGGGATCTGCTTTCGGCAGATGCACGATCCGTACTCTGCTAGTCGCTACTCTTGTCGAACAGTGGTGTTGGATCTTCGGCCGGTGAATCTTTTACTGGGCCGAAGCTCCCTTCTGACTACGAAACGAATACTGGGATACCGGTGATTGGAACCAGGGGTTGAAACTTCTCCGTACTGAGTGAGATGCCTTCCCGGGAAAGCTGCAGGACGATAGCAGATGGAGGTCGAAATGTCAATGGGGGAGAATTGAGAATCGAGAATCGAGAATCGGGGGGCAGCCCCTGTTGGGGGCAGGCTTCAGGAGCCAGGCCGAAGAGTGGGGGGGGAGCACGAGGCGCCACGGGGGGGCGTTTGGGGAGAGGCCGGGCTTGGGCTCGGGCAAGGGCAGGGGCAGGGGCAAGGGCA